>NZ_JBJUSG010000137.1:2575-9247 GCF_046044395.1 Candidatus Magnetominusculus dajiuhuensis
TAAATGTAACAGTACCTGTTGGAGAGTTGCCCGTAACAGTTGCCGTAAATGTGACTGACACGCCGTATATTGATGGATTCAGGGACGATGAGACGCCGGTAGTTGTTGGAGCAGGAGTAGGCGTCGCCGAATTGACAACCTGCGCTAATGTCGTCGAAAGCGAAGCAGAATTGTATGTATCCCCTCCGTAAACCGCCGTTATTGGGTGCGTGCCTGCCAAAAGAGAGGATGTGGAATATACGGCCCGTCCGCTTACAAGTGATGCGGTGCCAAGCGTAGCTGTGCCATCTTTAAACGTAACATCGCCTGTTGGAGATGTCCCTGTTACTGTGGCTGTGAAGGTTACAGATGTGCCGTACGTTGATGGATTTAGAGAAGAAGCAACGGTTGTGGTTGATTGTAACATATAAACTCCCATCCATAAGTCGCCTCCATTCACAGCGGCTGCCAGCCTCATGCCATTTGAACTTGATGCAATACTCTGCCAATAGTTGTTGCTGCCGTTTACATTACGAGCCGTCCATGTAGCTCCGCTATCCGTAGATGTCCATACATCTCCTCCAGAAACAACCGCAACAAGATTAGTGCCCGTTGAATCCGATGCCACACCCTGCCAATTTTTACTGCCACCATTTACATTACGAGCCGTCCATGTGGTTCCATTATCTGAGGATGTCCATATATCCCCTCCAGAAACAACCGCAACGAGCTTCGCGCCTGTTGAATCCGACGCTACACTGTACCAATAGTTACTGCCACCATTTACATTACGAGCCGTCCATGTGGTTCCATTATCTGAGGATGTCCATATATCCCCTCCAGAAACAACCGCAACAAGCTTCGCGCCTGTTGAATCCGACGCCACACTGTACCAATAGTTACTGCCACCGTTTACATTACGAGCCGTCCATGTGGTTCCATTATCTGAGGATGTCCAAGCATCCCCTCCAGAAACAACCGCAACGAGCTTTGCGCCTGTTGAATCCGATGCCACACCCTGCCAGTAGTTACTGCCATTGTTTACATTACGCGCCGTCCATGTGGTTCCACTATTTGAGGATGTCCATATATCTCCTCCAGAAACAACGGCAACCAGATTCGTGCCTGTTGAATCCGATGCCACACCCTGCCAATTGTTGATACCGCCACTTACATTACGCGCCATCCATAGGGTGCCGCCATTTGTTGATGTATATATATCTCCCCCGTAAACAACGGCAACCAGATTCGTGCCATCTAAACTCGCCGCCAAGCCAGACCAATAACTATTGCTGCTTGCATGACGCGGCTTCCATGTTGCTCCACGGTCAGTAGATGTCCATACATCCCCTCCATTTACAACAGCAACTATATGAGTGCCCGTTGAATCCGACGCTACACTCTGCCATGACTGGCTGCCAATGTTTAAACTCTGTGTCCAGTTGGTGCCGCTATTAGCAGACGTCCAAATACCTCCTCCATTATCATCAACGGCAACCAGATTAGTGCCTGTTGAATCCGACGCTACACTCTGCCAACTGTTGTTCCCACCGTTTACATTACGCGCCGTCCATGTGGTTCCGCTATTTGTTGATGTATAAATATCTCCCCCATAAACAACGGCAACCAGATTAGTGCCTGTTGAATCCGACGCCACACTCTGCCAATTGTTATTGCCGGTGTTTCCGCTAAGTGTCCAGGTTGCACCACTATCAGCGGACATCCAGATACCTCCGGAACCAATAGATTGTAATGGCCACGCTTCACCACTCTTTGATGCAACATCAACCAACTTCTTGCTGATTGGCCTTGCCCCACCACTGGACCAGGCAAGGGCAACCAGCTTTGTCCCGTCTGAACTTGATGCCACAGTCTGCCAACGACTACCAATGTTTACATTGCGTGGCTCCCATGTTGAGCCACTATCAGCGGACGTCCAGATATCTCCACCATAAACAATGGCAACCAGTTTAGTGCCTGTTGAATCCGACGCCACACTCTGCCAACTGTTGTTCCCGCCGTTTACATAACGTTCTGTCCATGTTGCCCCGCTATCAGCGGACGTCCAAATATCTCCAACATTTACAACGGCAACTAGTTTAGTGCCTGTTGAATCCGACGCCACACTCTGCCAACTGTTGTTCCCGCCATTTACATAACGCTCTGTCCATGTTGCCCCGCTATCAGCAGATGTCCAAATATCTCCAACATTTACAACGGCAACCATCTTTGTGCCGTCCAAGCTCGATGCTATGCTCTGCCAATAATTATTGTTTCCCGGCGCATGAGCCTCTGTCCAAGTCCAAACTGCCGGTGAACTTTGTGAAAATGTCGCGGTTACCGTACAGTTAGCGGTCACCGCTGCGGTTGTGTATGTGGTACCGGATAAACTACCACCGCTGCCGCAAGTGTCACTGACTAAAGCCGTATATCCTGTGTCCGGTATTACTGTGAATGCTGTAGTTGCACCGGACTCAACTATGCTTGATGGTGGACTTATTGCACCATTTACCCCTGCTGATGCGGTTACAGTATAGGTGGTTGGCATTACATCCGCTGTGAAGTCATTTCCAGTAAAGTTAGATTGGTTTAATGTCACACTACTGCTTGTTGGAGTGAATATGTAGCCGCTCAGGATTGGCGTTACTGTATATGATCCGGGAGAAAGTCCTGTAAGACTGTACGCTCCGTTGATGTCTGTAGTTGTTGTGCCAATAGCATCCCCGTTTAGTATTATTGTTACTCCACTTTGAGCACTCCCGTTTCGTGTAATTGTTCCTGATATTGCATAGGTTATGTCACCTGAAAAGTCATTCCCCGTAGAGTTAGCACCGCTTAAGCTCACGATTCTATTTAATGGATTGAATGTATAGCCGCTCAGTCCTGGCGTTACAGTATATGTTCCGTTATAAAGTCCTATAAAACTGTACACGCCGGAACTATTGGCATTTGTTGTGGCACTGACACCCCCTGTAAGGGTTATCGTTACTCCGCTTGCGTCAACTTCACCAAGATAAATTGTCCCTGATATTATATAGGTGTTTAGCGTCGCCGTAAAGTCATTTCCCGCAGAGTCAGCACCGCCTATAGTCACGCTTCTGTTTGATGGATTGAACGTATATCCGCTCATGCCCGGCGTTACAGTATACGCCCCGTAAGGAAGTCCTGTAAAACTATAAGTTCCGTTACTACCGGTAGTTGTCGTGGCGCTGATAGAACCTGACATTAACCTTGCTCCGCTGCCCTTTATAGATTTTACGACGTTGCCAGACTCGGTAAGGGTTACAGTCACTCCGCTTAGAGCACTCCCGCTTAGTGTAATTGTCCCCGAGATTGATGATGTTTGAACCCCTGTATAGATATCCCCACCAGATACAGCGGCGACGATTCTTGATCCGTTTGAGGAAGATGCTACTGCTACCCAAATTCTGCTGCCTGACGCGTTTGATTGCGTACTCCATGTAGCTCCATAATCGGTTGAGGTGTAAATATAGCCATTACTTTCAGCGGCAACGAGATATTGCCCTGTGGAATCTGACGCTACTGCTACCCAAATTCTGCTGCCTGACGCGTTTGATTGCGTACTCCATGTAGCTCCATAATCGGTTGAGGTATAAATATAGCCATTACTTTCAGCGGCAACGAGATATTGTCCGGTGAAATCTGATGCTACTGCTACCCAAATTCTGCTGCCTGATGCGTTTGATTGCGTACTCCATGTAGCTCCATAATCGGTTGAGGTATAAATATAGCCACCACTTACAGCGGCAACGAGATATCGTCCGGTGGAATCTGACGCCACTGCTACCCAAATTCTGCTGCCTGACGCGTTTGATTGCGTACTCCATGTAGCTCCATAATTGGTTGAGGTATAAATATAGCCACCACTTACAGCGGCAACGAGATATTGTCCGGTGGAATCTGACGCCACTGCTACCCAATTTCTGCTGCCTGACGCGTTTGATTGCGTACTCCATGTAGCTCCATAATCGGTTGAGGTATAAATATAGCCACCAATTACAGCGGCAACGAGATATTGTCCAGTGAAATCTGATGCTACTGCTACCCAATTTCTGCTGCCTGACGCGTTTGATTGCGTACTCCATGTAGCTCCATAATTGGTTGAGGTATAAATATAGCCATTACTTTCAGCGGCAACGAGATATTGTCCGGTGGAATCTGATGTTACTGATAGCCAAAGCCTGCTGCCTGCCGCCGCTTGATCAGTCCACGTACAGGAGGCATCCGCGTTGGTGCAAGTGACTAATAAGGCTATTGCTATATAAAATCCGACAAAGATATGCTTTTTACTCATCGTCCATTCCCTCCGTTATTAAAATGCCGGGGCATTGTTGCATTGGTTCA
The DNA here is from genome assembly GCF_046044395.1 of Candidatus Magnetominusculus dajiuhuensis. Taxonomy (NCBI): domain Bacteria; kingdom Pseudomonadati; phylum Nitrospirota; class Nitrospiria; order Nitrospirales; family Nitrospiraceae; genus Candidatus Magnetominusculus; species Candidatus Magnetominusculus dajiuhuensis. The sequence goes on from NZ_JBJUSG010000137.1 coordinate 6,920, forward strand.
GGGCAAATTGAACAAAGCCCAATCACAAATGAGGTACTGTTAGATAAGTTATGGTCTGAAGTATCCAGAGATAAAAGCATCGGTTTTTGGGGCATCAGGGATCATTCATCTGGTTAAGGTTTTCGTAGGGTCAAACTTTAACCCACGGACCGCCAACAGTCCGATTAGTCCCAACAAGCCATCCCCCGACAGGTTGCTCTCCATCAGAGACCGTCCCCATTCGCCTCCTATCATCAGTTTAACATCTTTTCAACTTCACTACATTCTCAATTAACTTATGGTGGACCCATAGCAGTTTCAGCAATTTTACCATAATCATAAGCTGTGATGTCAATAGTGGACACTAAACTCCCCGGATGCTCCGATATTTCAATATCACTTGAAGTTAATTGCTATTGGCACTTAGCAACTCCGATGATTATATTCAACCAGCAAGAGAATGGAGAAATCAAGGACGCCAGGAACTCACGTTTATGTTAATGAATGAAACATGGTATTGTCAGAAGAATTTATGATATTATAAAGGTGCGTGAGGTAAGACATGAAAACAAGGCATTTCGGGGATACGGATCTTTACATAACGCCCATTACCTTTGGTGCGTGGGAGATAGGCGGGGAGCCTTTTTATAAGGACATGCCGGAGGATGACTCCATAGCGTTGATACGTGAGGCCTTTGAACTGGGCATTAACTTCTTTGATACTGCTCCGGTTTATGGCTTTGGCCATTCAGAGATTGTGCTGGGAAAGGCCATAAAGAAGTTTAGAGACAAGGTGGTTATCTCAACTAAATGCGGCTTGTGCTGGAAGGAAAACTCCATTGCGGCTATATATAAGGACACATCAAAGAAATCAATTCTTGAAGAGATTGATGATTCACGCAAGAGACTGGATACAGATGTCATAGACCTGTATCTCATCCACTGGCCTGATGACAATACCCCCATAGGGCAGACCATAGAAACGCTTGAAACTATTAAGGCACAGGGGAAGATAAAGTACTACGGCCTATCTAATTTCTCAACCGCCCAAATCAAAGAAGCCGCCATCTATGGCAAAGTATCTGCCCTGCAATCGCCCTATAGTATGCTGAACCTTAAACTGGAGAGGTCTGAGCTGCCATATTGTATAGAAAACCGCATAGGGGTTCAGGCATACTCGCCGCTTCACAGAGGTGTACTAACAGATAAGACTATTGAAGCGTTAAGAGAATCTGGTCAACCAGCTATTAACTGGATATTAGATTCCATGACCTCAGAAAAAACTCAACAAGTCCTTGACATAAAGGAAATCTCTAAGGGCTATGCCTGTTCTTTTGCGTCATTCGTAACTGCATGGACGATATCCCAGCCAGGTATAACCACCGCCATAATAGGTACAACAAAGACGCGGCATATCAAAGAAGCGGCAGATGGAACGAACATAACTATTAACACAGATGACACACTGGCTATCAGAAACATAATTAACGACAACCGGCAGGTATGACCTCTGACATCGTTAAAGTTAATACCGGCGGTAGTAAGGCTCAGCGGCTATAGGCGGCTGTTTTAGTATTGACACATAAGGAGGGTATAAACATGGGCAGAAATAAAATCAGCAAAAACATATGGTTATTTATCCTGACAGTCGTATTTGTGATTCCATCGCTTGTATCGGCGGCTACATGGGAGATAGACCCTGACCATACCACTATAGGTTTCTCCGTAAGACATATGATGGTGTCAAATGTTAAAGGTCTATTCAGCCACTTTTCAGGTAAGGCCGTCATAGACGACGCCGATATGACAAAGTCCTCGTTCTCGGCCACTATTGATACTTCATCTATTGACACCAAAATCGCAAAACGAGACACCCACCTGAAAAGCGCAGACTTCTTCGACGTGACCAAATTCCCTGACATGACCTTTGTCTCCAAAAAGGTTATACCTGAAGGAAAGGACCATATGAAGGTCATAGGTGACCTGACAATAAAAGGTACAACCAAAGAGGTCACACTTGAAGTTGACGGGCCGTCAACCGCCATGAAAGACCCGTGGGGAAATATGCGCAGAGGGGCTTCGGCAGCGGCTAAAATCAACCGTAAGGACTTTGGTCTTACATGGAACAAAGCGCTTGAGGCTGGCGGAGTTTTAGTCGGCGACGAAGTAACTATAAATCTGGAAGTCGAGATGATAAAGAAGTAAAGCCCCCGGAAAACAGCTATGTGAAAAAAAGGAGGCGGCATAGATAATTTAGTGTCCACTATTGACATCACAGCTCACCCTCCCGTTGCTTATCCCTATAACCGACATAGAGAAGCGAAAAGAGTTAAAAGCCCCCGTGCTTTA
>NZ_JBJUSG010000138.1:0-9207 GCF_046044395.1 Candidatus Magnetominusculus dajiuhuensis
TAAGAGGTTGTCATGTCCTGAGTCGTGGTCGAGGCATACAATAACAACATTTCGTTGGAAGATGATACAGGTTGCGGGGCGTATAGTGAGCCATGCAGGGAAAGTAATCTTAAAGCTGACAGTGGATGTAAAGAAGCTGGCTATCTTTGAGGAAATAAGGGGGAAGATCTTTGAACTCAGCCTCTCGTGGGATTGCTAAAAAAGAAAGTGAAAAAGTAAATTCTATGCATAATATAGAGAGAGGTATGTTTAAAAAAGATGGAATCATGTAATATTAGACAGTTAAGATAAATATTTTATTGTTTATGATACACAACAATGGAATGGTAGTATTATAAATGATAAAAATGCCCAAAAAAACCCTTTATATTGGCAGGTGCAAATTCCTATATCGGAGCTTGGGTGCTGAATTGCCCTTGACAAATTTGACTTGTTTAATATTGAATATGACAGCGCCCTGTCTTTCTGGTTTGCAAGGGTGTCTCCGTCTAATGCTTTAGAACTGACTTTGGGGTGGGATATTATGTGTGTAATAGCGAGGTGTTTTTCTTTTAGTATTGTGTAGGGGGATGGATAAAATGAACAATATGTTGCGGTTGTTCGTCACATTGGTCTTATTTTCTATAATTCTTTTCGTTTCAAATCAACCGGCTTGCGCCTTAACTCCGGGCGGTTTTACTGCCGTTGGTAATTTAGCGCAGCAGCGTGACTTCCACACGGCTACGCTGTTACCCGATGATAATGAGCTTACTGCCGCGACGAATACTCTCCTCAAAAGGCGTGGCCGTTTGAGCCACCCGATGGTCTGATAACCGGCAGCCGCCGTCATGGCATAAGCTCAATGTCTCTTGCCGCAACAACAAACTCAGCAAATTCTCATGGGACAGTCGGCAACTCTCAGGCTGCCCCGAATGGGTACAAAGGCGCCTTTAAACCTAAGCCAGAGCTTTCAACAACAGCGACTGAGTTTAAGGTCTTTAATAATATCGGTTCCTATACAGATTACATCCAGGATGGTGGAGCGTGGTTAGGATACTTTATCAGAAATGCCCTCTTAGAAGATAACGGAGGCAACTTATACTTTGTTTATGGCAACGCGAAGCAGTTGTGGTACGCCGAGTACGTGTTAAACACAGATACATGGTCTAACACACTGATTGACACCCGTTCAAAGGGCGTAGCCGCGACGTCTATGGTCTTAGATACAAATGGCAACAGGTGGGTTTTTACATCAGAAATCACCAGAGTTGGGAACTGGGACCGTTACGGTGATTCGGCGATATATGAAGAAACAGGGGGTTCATGGAGCAAGGCTACTGATCTTTACGTAAACAGGGGATGGGAACTTACCGGACCAAACGATGTGGCCCATACTATGATAAAGGACGCAAACAACAACTTACACGTCTTGTTTCAACGGGAAGGATGGTATAGTTATGGCTATGCCGCTAAAGAGATGACGTACGATACCACCGCGAGATCTTTGTCAGGTATGACTACCATTTCAGGCACGTCAAGCGGTGGTCAGGACGATAACAGAAATGACGCTAATAATACCATCGTTTTATCTTCTGACGGCACTATTTATGTTCCGATGCATGATTATGTCACTATTTCTTTTTTCACTGGCAAGTCAAGTACTTATGGCTCATGGGATACTTCAACTGTTCTTGGTTATACGGGTGGTTATAACAATGGTGTTTCATATCAGGACGAATCTGGAAACTGGCATACGGTATATACTGATAGTACTATGAAAAATGTGTACTATGGGTTGAATTGGGGAACGCCACAGGAGATTTACACATCTTCCGGCAATATAGGCTATTACCCAACTGACATTATTGCGGTAGGCAATATAGTTTATATTTCAGCGATTCAGTATGACAGTAACGCTAATGCAAGAGGTGATTATTACCTGATAGTTAAGGATGCCAATGGTACATGGAGCGCCCCTCAACAGATAACCAGCGAGGCGTCATGGTCATCAAACCAGGTGCCGTGGGCGGACGGTTTCGCAAAAAAAGCCCATGCAAGCACATTAATTCCAACTGTTTACTTTGCATATTTAAACCAGGACGGCAACTGTAATAGTTGTCCAAACGGCTCATCAGGGGGCTGGAGCGGCGCTAAATTAAAGATTTTAAAGATAACAAACTCCGCTACCTCAACGACAACAAGCGTCTCCTCGTCTGAGAATCCATCAAACTATGGCGATTCGGTAACCTTCACGGCGACAGTTACCGGCGTATCTCCCACAGGAGCCGTTACGTTTAAGGATGGCGTGGCCACTATTGCGGCCATTTCGCTTAATGGAGGCGGACAGGCCTCTTTCTCAACATCATCACTTTCGGGAGGCACTCACTCAATAACGGCGGGTTACGGCGGGGATTCAAGTAACGCGGCCTCGACATAATCTGTTCTCAGTCAGGTCGTCAATACGGTATCGACAACGACAGACGGCGTCTCATCTTTAAATCCTTCGACAGACGGCGCGTCGGTAACCTTCACGGCAACGGTAACCGGTAGCTCTCCCAAAGGTGATGTTACACTAGCGCCCGTTACGAACGCCTATGTGACAAATTATAACGATAACACCGTTTCGGTAATAAACACATCCACGAACGCAGTCACCAATACTATTACTGTGGGGTCTAATCCAGCCGGCGCTGCCGTGACGCCCGACGGGTCTAAGGTATATGTGGTGAACAATGGCTCAAATAACGTTTCAGTAATAAACACATCAACAAACACTGTCGTCGCTACAATTAATGTCGGAACCAATCCAAATACACCTGCCATAACACCGGATGGTTCGAAGGTCTATGTGACAAACTATAGTACAAGCAATGTTTCAGTAATAAACACATCAACAAACACTGTCGTCGCTACAGTTAATGTCGGGGCCAATCCATCGGGAATTGCCATAACTCCTGACAGCTCTATGGTCTATGTATCAAATTACAGTGCTGGAAGTGTATCGGTAATAAGCACTTCAACGAATACTATCACTGCTACAGTTCCTGTTGGGGCTCAGCCGACTGGAGTCACAGTAACACCCGACGGGGCAAAGGTCTATGTGGCGAATCAAAGTAGTAACAACGTTTCGGTAATAAACACGGCCACAATTGCTGTCACCGCTGCAATTACTGTCGGCAGTCAACCAACTGGAGTTGCTGTAACACCCAACGGGTTGAAGGTCTATGTGACTAATTATGGCGCGACCACTGTTTCGGTAATAGACACTACCACGAATGCTGTCACCGCTACAATTACTGTCGGGACAAATCCATATGGAATTGCTGTAACGCCCGATGGCACGAAGGTCTACGTGACAAATTGGGGAGATGGAACGGTTTCAGTGATAAACACATCAAATAATGCCGTCACAGGTCCAATCTCTGTGGGTTCAAATCCAGTTGGAGTTGCCGTAACACCTGACGGGTCAAAGGCCTATGTGGCGAATGCTGGTGTGGGTTCAAGCACTGTTTCAGTAATAGACACATCGTCTGACACAGTCACCGGTACAATCACCGTCGGCAGCCAACCTTACGGAGTTGCCGTAACACCTGACGGTGCGAAGGTCTATGTGACTAACTACGGTTCAAACAATGTCTCAGTAATAAAAACTTCTAACAGTTTTGTCTCAGGCCCGATTACTGTGGGCAGCGGGCCGCGAGGGGTTACCGTAACGCCCAATGGCCTAAGGGTCTATGTGGCAAGTTGGAATGGAACGGTTTCAGTAATAAACACAACCACGAACACAGTCTCCGACACAATTCCCGTCGGCAACGGGCCGGTCTCATTAGGAAATTTTATCGCCACAATCCCAACAATAAACGAATACAGCATCCCCAGTAGCGGAAGTAATCCTCATGCTATAACATCCGGGCCTGACGGTAATCTTTGGTTTACTGAAGAAAACACTAACAAGATAGGGAAAATCACCACGTCAGGTGTAATAACCGAGTATGCCATCCCTACGGCAGGGAGTCAACCCGTTGGCATCACATCTGGATCAGACGGCAATCTCTGGTTTGCTGAATCTAACGGTAACAAAATAGGGAATATCTCTGTGTCTGGTACAGTAACCGAACATGGCGGCCTGTCTGGCGGGAGTCAGCCAACGGTTATAACCTCTGGCGTTGACGGCAATCTATGGTTTACTGAACAGGCTAATCACACGGTAGGGAAAATCACTACCGGAGGTGTAACGACAGAGTATAATGTTCCCAATGCGGGTAGTTTGACTTTTGGCATTACATCCGGCCCGGACGGCAATCTTTGGTTTGCTGAATATAGCGCCAACAATATAGCAAATATAAACCCGACGACACACGCAATAACCGAGTATCCCATCCCCACTTCCAATAGTCATCCTTAATAGTATCACAACCGGTCCAGACGGCAACCTTTGGTTTACTGAAGAAAACACTAACAAGATAGGGACAATTACCACATCGGGTACAATAACAGAGTATGACATTCCCACTGCCGCGAGTTGGCCTGTGTTTATCACAACCGGTCCAGACGGCAATCTTTGGTTTGCAGAATATCACGGCAACCAGATAGGGAAAATCACCAATGGAGGTGTAATAACCGAGTATGCCATCCCCACGGCGGGGAGTCAGCCCGTTGGCATCACAACCGGCCCTGATGGCAACATCTGGTTTACTGAATATAATGCCAACAAGATAGGGGTAATTGTCTTATCATTATCATCTACGACAACAGCCGTTACGTCGTCACTTAATCCATCAACATCTGGCGCGTCGGTAACTTTCACGGCTACGGTAACCGGCACTTCTCCAACTGGCTTTGTTACGTTTAAAGACGGCATAGCCACCCTTGGCACCGCCTCGCTTGCAAGCGGACAGGCCACGCTTTCGACATCGTCGCTTTCGGTAGGCACCCATTCGATAACGGCGGTTTATTCAGGGGATTCGATTAACTCAACTTCGACATCGCCGGTGTTAAGTCAGGTTGTAAACTCGGCAACCACCTACACAATATCAGGGACAATTACACTAAATGGCAGCGGTCTAAGCGGCGTAACGGTAACCCTTACCGGGGTCGGCACGGCAACAACAACCACCAACGGCAGCGGCGCGTATAGTTTCACAGGACTTTCCAATGGAGGCTATACAGTAACTCCAGGCCTGAGCGGTTATACGTTTACTCCATCAAGCGGCAGCGTGACATTAAGCGGCGCTAACTCTACGGGGAATGACTTTACAGCTACCGTAAGCTCAACAGCCATCTCATCGTCTCTTAATCCATCGACATACGGCGTGTTAGTAACATTCACGGCTGTGGTTACGGGTATATCTCCAACAGGCATTGTTACTTTTAAAGACGGCTCGAATATTCTTGGCACCGCTTCGCTGAATATTTTTGGTCAAGCGGCATTTTCAACATACTCACTTGCAGCAGGCACACACTCAATAACCGCGGTTTACGCGGGGGACCAAAGCAATCCGGCTTCTACATCTTCTGTCCTTAGTCAGGTAGTAAATAGCGCAACAACTCTTACCGTGTCATTGAATCCATCAACATTCGGCACGCCGGTAACCTTCACGGCGACGGTTATTGGTACATCTCCAACCGGTACAGTTACCTTTATGGACGGTGCGACTGCTCTTGGCATCGTTTCACTTGTAAGTGGACAGGCGACATTTACAACATCGTCACTTTCAGTTGCCACACACTCAATAACGGCCGTTTACTCCGGTGACGGGAACAATTTGACTTCTACATCGGCAGCACTCAGCGAGGTTGTGAACTCCGCGACGGCTCAATCTGTTTGGGTCTGGACGGCGAATAAAGTAAAGCCTGCCGCCATCAATAACTGGCAGACTGTAGCATCGAATTCAGACGGCACGAAGCTGATTGCCGCTGTTGGTGGTGGAGATATTTGGACTTCTTCCGACAGCGGCGCAACATGGACAGCCAATAATGTAAACGGCGGCTTCAACAATTGGCAAAGTGTTGCCTCGGATTCCACAGGCACAAAGCTGGTTGCCGTTGTTTATGGCGGCGATATATGGACATCCTCAAATGGCACATGGACTGCCAATGGTGTAAACAACGGTTTTGATTGGTGGGACGCGGTGGCATCCAATTCAGACGGCACAAAGCTCATTGCCGCTATTGGCAGTACCAGTGGTTATGAAACCGGAGATATATGGACATCTTCAAATAGCGGCTACTCATGGACTGCTAATAATGTCAACGGCGGCAACAACATGTGGCAGAGTGTCGCCTCGGATTCAACAGGCACAAAACTCGCTGCCGCCGTCTATGGCGGGGATATATGTACGTATTCAAATGGCGCATGGACTGCGAATAATGTCAACGGCGGCAGCAACTACTGGCAGAGTGTCGCCTGCAATTCAACAGGTTCAAAGCTGGTTGCCGCAGTTTATAATGGAGATATTTGGACGGGTGCACTACCTGTAACAACAACGACAACCTCCGTCTCGTCGTCCTTGAATCCATCATCATTAGGTGACTCGGTGACCTTCACGGCAACTGTAACAGGTACCTCTCCAACAGGAACCGTTACTTTTAAGGACGGCACGACTATACTTGGTACCGCCTCACTTGTAAACGGACAAGCGACATTTACGTCATCGTCACTTTCAATAGGCACACATCAGATAACGGCGGTCTATGGCGGGAATTCAAACTATTCGGCATCGACGTCAGTTGTATTAAATCAGGTCATAAGTACGCCAACTACAACGACAAGCGTCACCTCGTCACTCAATCCAGCGACATATGGAGCGGCTGTAACCTTCACTGCCACAGTCACAGGTGCTGGCAGCACTCCAGCAGGTACTGTTACCTTTATGGACAACGCGACTGCCCTTGGTAACGCCTTGATTGCAAACGGACAGGCCGCGTATACGACATCGTCCCTTTCGCCGGGAACCCACACAATAACAGCAGTCTATTCGGGGGATAACAACAGTACGGCTTCGACATTGGCAGTACTCAGCCAGGTTGTAGCTCCGGCAACTGCGACAACTGTTGTCACATCGTCGCTGAATCCATCAACATATGGCGCGTCGGTAACCTTTACGGCGACTATCAGCAGTACAACATCACCAACGGGCACTGCCGTCTTTATGGACAACACAACCACTTTGGCCGCGCTTGCGCTGGATGGAAATGGACAGGCCACATTTACGACATCGGCACTTTCAGTCGGAAAGCATTCAATAACTGTATTTTATTCGGGGGACGCGAACAGCCTATCTTCGACATCGTCGGCATTGAATCAGCTCGTAATGTCAGCAACGGCCACAACCATCACCTCGTCTCTGAATCCATCAAAGTATGGGGCGGCGGTGACCTTCACGGCAACAGTTACCGGCACATCGCCAACGGGTACGGTGGCCTTTATGGACAACACGACCACCCTTGCGTCAGTGTCGCCTAATGGAAGCGGAAAGGCCGCGTATTCCACCTCCTCTCTTTTGGCAGGTACGCACCCAATAACGGCGGTTTATTCGGGAGATAACAACAGTTTATCTTCGAAATCTGAGGCATTGAATCAACTCGTAACACCGGCAACGGCAACAACCCTCACATCGTCCCAGAATCCGTTGGCATACGGTACCGCCTTAACCTTAACGGCAACAGTTACAGGCGAATCGCCAACGGGCATTGTCACCTTTGTGGACAACACGACTATGGATAATACGACCACACTTAGCACACTTGGAGCTGTTACGATTGACGGAAGAGGAAAGGCCTCTATAGTAGTCACATCTCTGGCAGCGGGAACACATTCGATTGTGGCGGTTTATAGCGGAGACGCGAATAATTTACCTTCGACCTCGACGGTTCTTAGTCAGATTGTGACGACAATAATGCTTACATCGTCCCAGAATCCGGCAAACTATGGTGTGGCGGTAACCTTCACAGCGGTGGTTATGGGAAATTCACCGACAGGCACTATAACATTTATGGCTGGTGAGACGCCTCTGTCAACTGTTTCATTGGACGTAAATGGACAGGCCTCTCTGACAGTTATACCTATGATTGGTACATATTCGATAACGGCGGTTTATAGCGGAGACGCGAACAATCCGGCCTCGACATCAGCCGCACTGACTCAGGTCATAGAGTCAATAACGGTCACATCGTCCATGAGTTCCTCCGCCTACGGTGTTCCGGTAACATTCACGGCAACGATTACCGGGAATTCACCCACCGGTACAGTTACCTTTATGGACAACATGACCACCACCCTTGACAACATGACCAATAGGGACAACACGACCACCCTTGGGACGGCTGCCCTTGTCAACGGAGAGGCATCACTGACAACCGCCGCGCTGTCCATTGGCACACACTTGATAACGGCTCTTTATGGCGGAGACTTATACAATATAGCCTCGGCCTCAGCTCCACTTACTCAAACAGTAATAGATAACAATACCGTACAAATCGTTTCATTTACAGTGGCCGGCAGCGGAACGGTGCTGGTATATGACGATAACTTTAACCTGATATCAACTCAACGACAAGGCAGCAACACGTCAGTGCCATATGGTACGGCAAGGATATTTTACTTCCAGCCGACCGAGGGCAGTGTGTTGACGTCGCTGACGGTAAACGGAAGGCCAATGCGGCCAGTCAGTATCATCAGGGCTATCATGACTGAAGATTACAACATCATCGCTGTTTATTACCCGTAGAGGGGTACGCATACTGGATTTGACTTGTCATGGAATGAAAAGACAGTGGCTGCCCTTCCAACACCGGAGTCTTTTCGGCTGTGCTTTATAAGCATTGACACTAAACTCCTTCGTGTACTTCCCGTTCGGGATTCTCTCCATTGAACACCTCCATCTTGTAAGTTATTTTACTATATTTTGGTGTCCACTTTTTCCATCTTACCTCATGGGCAGTATAGTTTATTTGAAGAGATAGGGAAAGCCGGGAGCAATTTCGTATGTCGGCTTCGAGATAATGCGGCGTGGGAATTTGGGGATAATCCCCCGTCTTGTCGATAGAAGACAACAGTATACCCCCCTCACCGCCGCAAATTGTTTCGCTCAGCAATTATCATGCCGGACAGTATTGGGATTATCCCCCTTCGTCGTTGGTCCTTTATACCGTAATGCGTTTGTCCGTTTGTCCAAGGTAAATTTGTTCTCCATCATAAGTAAGAGGCAGTTGCATAGTTTATTGTCA
>NZ_JBJUSG010000139.1:0-8753 GCF_046044395.1 Candidatus Magnetominusculus dajiuhuensis
AATAGGACATTTCTATTTTGGTAAGAATAGGACATTTCTACTTTGGTACGACAGACAGCCCAAATAGACTTGTGATATGCAGGACAGATATGTTACAGTGGCTAACCACTAAAACTTATGGAGGCTATTTATGGTTAGTAATGTAAGCGTCATAAACGGTGATCCACTTGCGACACTCAAGGCCTTTCACTCACAGGTAAAGGCTGAAGTCGTTCAGGGCGCAGCTCAAACCACGCCACCGGCCCAGAATGTCAAGCCTACAAACAATAACCCTGAAGGCACAGGGAGTAAGGTTAATCTATACGCCTGAGAAAACAACCAAATGGCTTAACAGGATAGCCACAGGTAGTCTTATATTTTGCAGTGCTTGGGCTTAATAGAAAAGCGCAAGGGCGTGGTTTGTAGCGCGTCTGACGCAAGGTGTGCGGTATTGTAGTGGAATCCGATTGTCGTCCCCACCGCACACACGCTGGAGCCGATTATATTAAGCTGCTCATTTTTAGAAAGTTTGGGCTATCCGGCAAAGGATTGATTTCAAGGGTATGGGAATCCATATCAAGGGCTAATGTGCTATTGGCAAGGATTTTAAACTCTTAGTGCTCCCTTAGCGAGCGCGCCACAAGCCCTATTCCCCCGACGAGCATTGTGAGCATCAGTAGTGTATTAAACAGGCTTGTCGGGCGGAAGTAGATGTCGAGGCGGGTGATTATACCAACTAATATTATTAAGCCCCCGCCCAGCGTCAGGACCCAGCCGACAATCGAGCCGCCATTAAAAAACAATATCCCTATCCCGAATAACAACGGGATTAACGTCATCCCAAAGGCCGAGTGCCCCCATATGTACCAGCCGCCTGAACTCACAATCACGTGATTCAAAAGTAAATAACCGCCCACAATGACCATTATAAGGCCCATTAAGAAACTGCCTATGCCGCCCGATGTCCCACCAGCACCTCTAACTTTGGCCATCTTTTTATAACCCCCTCCTGATTTTATTTCCAATCGGCACCCGTCCATGTCTTTTTGTAGGTTCGCAGCGCGTACGCACAGAGTAAGAGTTGCTCCATTGAAGTCCACCGCCGCCTTGTGTCATCGTCCACAACGCTCAGAAACTCGTTCAGCATTTGGATTACCGCAAGCGGTTCGGTGATGTTGAGCAGTTCCTGCAACTGGTCCTGCCGCGGCAGCCACACGGCCTTTGACCGTTTGAATCCCTGATTCATTACGTCTATCAGCACCTTGTCATCAACAAGCGATATGCTGGCGCTGACGTCTCTGGTTGCGAACACGGCGCTTTTGTCGCAGTAAAAATCTCCATACGCGACATTCCATATCTGCTGAATGAATACCGCCTTTTCGCACATCCCGATATACGCGGGTGAGAAGTCCATCTTATATGCCGCCTCCGATAGTGTCCGGCAATTGCCACTTCATTAATATATAACAAAACCCGGGCAAATTAACAGACGCGCGACGAGGCAATATCGCAAGCGGTCAAAAAAAAATGCCAAAAAACCGATTGTCAAAATCAACTGGTAAATGTTATCATTTCCTATCTTTGAAAAGCGATAAGGAGAAATCGAAAAATGGCGAAATTCGACGATCTAATTAACACGGTAGGGAAGTTTGTGGACATGCAGAAAGGTACGTGGGACCATTTGGAATGGGAGAGGCTGGTGTCGAAGGTGCAGCGTATGGGTTATGAGATGTCAGGCGACATCGTATATAACCTTGGCACGACAGTGGAATCACTCAAGAAATTGTATTTTTCTAAGACGAGCAAAGATGAGATGCTCAGGATTGTTACCGATGTCCCTAAGGGTATTGCCCGCTTTATAGAGGAGACCAGGGGGATGTGGGAACATGCCGATTGGTTGAGGCTGCTGGAGGACATGGAAAAAGTTGGTATTGCTATCTCGGAAGATACACAGAGATACATCGGCGATATGCTTGAGGCATCAAGGCGTCTTTATGGCGCACCTCACAAAGAACCGGTATTTGAGCTAAAACCAGATGTAGTGAAACCAGCCCCGATTGAAGCAAAAAGGCCGGTTGAGGTTGAGGTGAAAGAGCCGGTTGAGTCCGTGAAGCCAGACAGTGCGGAAGCGAAGAAGCCTGCGGCCGAAGTAAAAAAGCCCTACGAGACAGAGGTGAAAAAATACATCGCGGCCGAGGTAAAAAAGTCTGTCAAAGTTGCAGCCGATAAGGCCGAAAAGAAGACGGTCACATCCAAGGCTGCCCCTAAAAGCGATGAGGAGCCTAAAGCAAAAAGGCCATACAAGAAAAGAAGCTGAAAAAAGGGCAGGGTAGGCGTAAGTAAGGCAGACATTCAAATAGCTCGATTCGGCGGCGTGGTTCAGCAGGTGTGTCGGGGCAAGCGCACTATGACAGGATGTGGTCGTGTCTTATTCTGTCATTCCTGCGAACAGACTGTGTCATAATTATTTTTTACAAAAAAAGTCAAAACATGTAATACACATAGTTATATGCCTATCACTGTATTGGCATTTCGACCTATGACTTTTTTCTAATAACGAAATTAGGTCAAAGATTACATATTCTTTGGTCTGTCATTCCTGCGAAAGCAGGAATCCAGTTATTTTAAGCATAGAACAACATATCATATGTTTGAAACTTACTCTCAGTCCAAAAATGGGATGTTTACAAAAAGAAAGAAACCGTTAAGCACCATGAATATCCCGGTGAGGGCTGAACACACAGACGTGTAAAACACGGGGTGCGAGTGCGAAATAATCGCCACCGAGGCAAGGACTATGGCAATCTGAAGCAGCACCTCCGCATATTCAAAGTAGGGGTCTTTCTTGCTGTTTTTGTCGCGTTCAATTGAGATTTCTCTGGCCTTGTGCTCAATTTCCTGTTTTTCCTTGCTGAAGCGGGCCTCCTCCTCTGAGAATGTCCTTATTGTAGATTCGTATTTTTCTACAATTGCTGGCTTCATTGTATCTTTCATCTCAAGAAGGTGTGCCTCAAGGACTTGTCTTTGAATCTTATCCGCATGTTCTCTGGTGGCCTTCGACTGGTAATATGCCCACTGGTTGGATGCCTCTTGTGAGGCGACCAGAAGCCCCTTCATCGCGTGGCTTCCACCTAATGAGGCGATGGCAAGAAACACGGCGTATAGGGCGGTGACAAGGGCGATTCTCTTTGAGAATCTATCGTTTCTCTTTTCTTTGAGTTCTTCGGGATTCGGTATCTCTATCTCTTCCATAATCTTATACCCGCCCCGACCATAGTTTTAGCGGTTTACGCGGTAACATGCGTCTCGGGGCAGTCCAGTACGCCGCTCAGGGCGGCAAAGTAGTCCTTCGCCTCATCAAGGGCCTCCCTGACGGCCTTCTTCCCGTAAAACCCGACCGCAACGTGAAAGAAATCGAGCTTCGCCACATGTTTTGCGATGTATTTCCACGAGTAAAAACGCCCCATTGCCTTAAATGTCTCCATGTGCAGTGTCTGCGGCTTCATAAGCGTAGGTTTATATATAACATGATGGGCGTCGTACTTGCTCCAGTCGGTATGAAGAAGCCTGCCTGATTCCTGCATCTCAAAGAAAAATGGGGTGCCAGGTAAGGGCGTCAGAATCATAAACTGAACAGTGTCTATGCCAAGGTTTATCGCGAAGTCCGCCGTCTTTTTAATCGTGTCCACATCGTCGGTGTCAGCGCCAAGGACGAACATCCCGTGTATCTCAATGCCGTGGGCCTGAACGGTCTTAATACATCTGACGATCTCATCAAGGCTTTGTCCCTTGTTATAACTCTCCAGCGTGACGGGATTGATGGATTCAAAACCGATATAGAGCATGTGACAGCCCGAATCGGCAAACAAACGAAGGAGTTCTTCATCTTTCGCCACGTCGGTACGCACCTGCGCCGACCAAAAAGGTTTGATCTTCTCCGCTATAAGTGCCCTAAGCAGTTCCTTTGTGCGTTTCTTATTTGCTGAAAAATTATCATCAACAAAAAATATGTTTTCCTTCGTTTTAGCACAGGCGTATTTAATTTCATTAAGTGAATGCTCGACAGAGTTAAAACGGTACTGCCTTCCGAAAACCCTGATAACGGAGCAAAATTTACAGTTAAACGGGCATCCCCTTGATGTGGAGACAGGATATATCTTCATGCGGTTCCATTCCTGCACCAGCGTAACGTCTGGAATGGGCAGCGAGTCAAGGTCCATAACACGACTGCTGTCTGGATTGTGGAGACAGTTTCCGGCGGCATCTTTATATGAAAGCCCGGCTATGGCGTCTATTGAAGGCTTGCCATGCTCAAGGTAATCAAACAGCGCGGTGATGGAATGGTCTGCCTCACCACGCAGCACATAATCCACATACGCAAGGGCCTCCTCTGGCAGAAACGTGGTATGTGCCCCGCCCATAACTACCGGTATCCCCATAGCCTTAACCCTCTCGGCTATCTTGTATGCCCTGGGCGCGGTCGAGGTTATCGTAGAGATACATACAATGTCGGAGCTTTCGATATATGTCCAGTCGGGGCGGCCTACATCCTCAATAAACGCCTTAACTTCATACCCTCTGCCCCTTAGTATCGTAGAAAGCAGTATTGTACCTACCCTCGGTATCGGAAACTTACTGAATATGTGGTTTCCCGGCGACTTTGCCTCTATGAACGAAATACGTTTAATTTCCACTCAATCTCTCTTTTATTGATCTTACCACATTAATGACAGTTTATGCAAGCTGTTTTTTTATAGAGCCGTTTTTTTTGCCCTCTCTATAAACTGTCTCATCCTGACGTGGTCTTTTTTCCCTTTGGATGCCTCAACGCCTGAGCTTACGTCAACCGCATAGGGGGAGACCTTTCTTACGGCGGCCTCAATATTGTCAGGGTTTAACCCACCGGAGAGGATTATATTGCCGAACTGGCGCGCCTCCACGGCTATCTCCCAGTTGAAGAGCTTGCCCGTGCCGCCGAATGAATCCTCGGCGTATGCGTCGAGAAGGAATGCCGTTACCCATACATCGAACTTTGACAGCGGCTCAAGGTCTGTGAAATCCCTAATTCGAAACGCCTTTATGACCTTTGGCCAGAACGCGGCCATCTCCGGCGGTTCGCTGCCGTGGAGCTGGACGACGTCAAAACCAGCGGCCTCCTTGATTTTATTAATTTTTTTCTCTGTCTCGTCAACAAATACCCCTACGGTTGTGATAAATGGCGGTAACACCTCAATTATCTCGGCGGCCGTCTCCGGCGTTATATGCCGGGGGCTTTTATCGTAGAATACGAAACCGAGGGCGTCGGCGCCAAAATCAACCGCCGCCATAGCATCTCTCATATTTGTAATGCCACAAATCTTTACCCTTATCATAACCGCCTCTCAAATTGGCCGCTTTTGCCGCCCGTTTTTTTTATCAGCATAATGCCTGTTAACTCCATTTCCTTATCAACGGCCTTACACATGTCATAAATAGTCAATAACGCGGTAGTGGCCGCTGTAATGGCCTCCATCTCCACGCCGGTTTGGCCTACGGTCTTTACGGTGGCCACTGCCTCTATTGATTTTCTTTCGTCGTCTATCAGAAATTCAATTTTTATAGACGTAATTATTATGGGGTGGCACATGGGTATGAGGTTAGACGTCTGTTTTGCCCCCATTATGCCGGCAATGCGTGCCGTTGAAAGGACATCTCCCTTTGGCAGGCCGCCTGTTTTTACGAGCGACAAGGTTGCCGCCGCCATTGTTATCGAACCCGCGGCCACGGCCTCCCTGCGGGTTGCGGCCTTTTCTGTGACATCCACCATCCTCGCGTTTCCCAACTCATCTATGTGCGTAAGGTTTTTTTTCTCCATCACTTCGATAATTCCCTGAGCATTTTCGATAGCCTGGCCTTTAATTCCTTCAGCCGCCCCTCCCGCACTGCCGCAACAGAGGCGCTGCTTCCCGCCATTTTTAGCAGGGCGGTCTTGTCCGCTGTCCTTTCGGTGTTGGAGGCGATTACCTTTTGTCTGAATTTCTTCAGAAATGACAGATATGAGGAGAAATCCCCGCCGAACATCTGCCGCAGCTCAGCCGCAATTGTCCGCGATAGGGCAGGGCTAATGCCGGAGGTCGAAACCGCAATGGCAAGCTGCCCGCATGTTATCTGAGATGGGACGATGTAATCGCATTTCTCGGGTTGGTCTGCGGCATTGACAAGGCCGCCGGTGATTTTGTCGTTTAATCCAACCGCGCCCGTTGCCGAGACGGTCAAAAATGCACCCCTGAGGTCGCCGTCCTCGTACTGCCTGTCAATGTGCCTGATAGCGCCGCGGTTTTTGAGTCCGGCCAGCCCCGGTGTAAGCGCCGGGCTAATCACGGTAACAACCGCACCAGCTTTTAGAAGAGACGATACCTTACGTTGAGCCACCTTTCCACCGCCTATTACTACGCACTTCTTCCCTGTAAGGTTAAGAAAAACCGGATAGTATTTCAAGACTTGAGCTTAGATAACTCCTTGTCAATCTTTTTCAGGAGTACAGTGTCGTTGGTGCTGCCTTTGGCCTTCTCAATATACTCCCTTGCCTTAGCGGAGTCTCCCATACCTTTGTAGGCCAGACCCATGTGGTAGTAGAGCTTTCCCATGTCAGGGTATTCGGGATATTTGCTTATTATGACATTGAATCTTCGCAGGGCGGCTGAGAAGGCATCTTTTTTTAGATAAAACTCACCTACGTAGAACTCGTGTTCCGCAAGGACATTGCGGCTCTTTTCGATTCTCAGCGGGACGATTTCCTTGTATGGGTTTCTTGGGTATTGCTCGTTCAGACCCTGGAACTCCTTTATGGCGGTATAGGCCGCCTTGTAACCCCTGTCCGGTCCCTCAATGGTATTAAACGTCAATGTGGCTACCTGATACTTGGCATAAGAGGAATACTTGTTGTCAGGATAATTTTTGAGAAACTTCCGGTATTCCTCAAGTGCTACCTCAGGTTCGTCTGTCTTCATGTATGACTCGGCAATCTTAAGCTGTGCCAGCGGGGCATATTCTGTTACCGTGTCCCTGTTGGTAATCTCTACGAGAAGCCCCCGGCCGGCGTCGTATTCCTTGTCTTCAATAAGCTGTATCGCCTTGGCGTAGGAGTCTTTCGGGTTTTCATAGGCCGGTTTAACGACCTCCTTCGCACACGCCACACAAAAAGCCAGAGTCAGCGCCGCTATTATCAATAACCTTGTTGTCTTGGACATCACCCTTATATTAAATATCTTATGGCACACATAAGTCAATATTTTTTTATTCATTTCTTATGGTAACATATTCCGCGAGGTATTTTTTTTCAGGTTTGAAGATAAATTAAAAAAAAGGGAGAAGGTGTTAGAGTAGAACATGGAAGCATCCGGCGGGGAACTTCATAAGGAGCTGACCATTCTGTATGTAGAGGACGACGCCACGGCGAGAAAGGCCCTTGCACGGTTTCTTTCCAAGTACGCGGGGGAGGTTTTTTTTGCGGCAGACGGTATGGAAGGGCTGCAACTTTATAAAAGGCAAAGACCTGAGATAGTCATTACTGATATCAGAATGCCGGTTATGGACGGCTTAGCGATGTCAAAGGCGATAAAGGAGATAAATCCCGACGCATACATCATTGTTACGACGTCACACAACGACATTGAATTTCTAATGTCGGCCATAGATGTAGGCATTGATAAGTACATAGTAAAACCTGTAAGACTTGAAACCCTGAAAAAAATGTTGGCCATATGTGCTGATACCATATACCGGCAGCGCCAGATAATCAAACTAAACGAGGCATTGATGGCCTCGCTTAACGAAAAAGAGGTGCTGCTTAGGGAAATCCACCACAGGGTAAAAAATAACATGCAGGTGATATCGAGTCTTCTGAGGCTTCAGGCCAGATATGTAAAGGACAACAAACTCTCAGCAATGTTCAAAGACAGTGAGTACCGGATTCGTTCAATGGCCCTGATACACGAGAAGCTCTATAACTCAAAAGACCTGTCGCGCATTGATTTCGGAGACTATGTAAAAAATCTCTGCTCCGGCCTTTTCAGTTCATACGGGGTCAATAAGAAGGATATTAAATTTGATATAGACACCGCTGAAATATCTATGGGCATAGATACGGCGATTCCCTGCGGGTTGGTTATAAATGAGCTGATCTCTAATTCGCTTAAATATGCCTTTAGAAAGGGCCAAAAAGGGGAAATCAGCGTACGATTAAGGGAAATGGAAGGCAACGTATATGAGCTGATAGTTGGCGACACAGGGATAGGGCTGGACAAGAATATTGACTTCAGGATGACGGAATCGCTGGGCTTGCAGCTTGTGAGCAGTATTGCTGAGTCGCAGCTTCATGGCAAAATCATCCTTGACAGGACAAAAGGAACCGTGTTTAAGATAACATTCGATGAACTGAAATACGCAACCCGCATATGAAAGCGTCAGGATATATTGTACTTCTTAATCTTCGTCAGCAGGGTTTTGTAGTCAATATCAAGAATCCTTGAAGCAGTGGACTTATTACCCTTCGAGAGTTTTAGCGCCCTGGTGATAGCCCTGACCTCTGCAAGGGCAACCGCCTGCTCTCTTAATTCCCTGAGTGTCTTCACACGTTAGGCATGATATAATAATCGGGGAGGTAAAGTAAACAAACTAACAGACAAAAGATTAACGACGAAGGGGGGGTAACCCCCAGGGCAAACGCATTAGAAATTGTCTCCCTTATTTTTGTCATTCCGGCTTGTCCGGAATCGTGCGCCTGTGAGTGTGCA
>NZ_JBJUSG010000140.1:0-8547 GCF_046044395.1 Candidatus Magnetominusculus dajiuhuensis
ATTATGACATCTGCTACCCCCACTGTAAAGATGGGGTTTTCTTGACGCTTACGGTATATTGACCGTAAGTTCCAGATATCTCCCACCCACCCGTGGTTTGTTACCGTAGTGCCGACATAACATACAGGCGAGCCGCCACAATTAGGATTAGTACAAGTCGGTATTCCGAAAACAATATTATCTGGACTACCACATCCGTCGTCATTGCCGGGGCAGCTTCCATGTGTTTGCGGATTAAGCCAAGCCGGGCCATAACATGTCGCACAACCGGAGCCGGTATCCAAATCCATTACCCCTAATACATAACTTGTAAAGTTATAGACGTTATAACCAAACGCAACGCTTGCAGTCATAACCACAAACAACATTGCCGCCACAACGACTTTCGATCTAACCCGTATCATTTTTATTCTCCTCGCTTATTAAAAACAGTTTTGTGTCTCTATCCTAGGACAGAGAGCTATTTTTTTATCGCAATCTGACTTGGCCCAACCGGTGCCCCATCGTATATAACAGTAGCATTATCCCCTACTACCTGAACCTTCAACAGAGTCATATCTTTTGCACCAGCCTGGCTGCCTGTTATGTAAAACACAACTGTATTGTGTTTCGCCACGGTATTAGGCACCGCGTAAACATTGAGAGGTTTGCTGCCCATGAATGCCTGTTTTTGAAAAAAGTAAACATTCCTTGCACCGCCATACTTAGGATGTGCACCAGGGTAACACTCCGGCACGTCTTCACCTCCAAGCTTGCCCGATATAGTTGCGAGTTTATTAGTGGGGTCCACTAAATAAAAATAAATCGTCATTTCGGTATGGTTGGCAAGACATACCGCCTCCGCATGTTTCACACTCGTACCTGCCATCACGCTACAAAAACACAATATTGCCAGCACCATGACCACTACTTTTCTATTTTTCATCCGAGCATCTCCTCTTTTGGTGTTTTTTACGCCCATACCATTTTAGAAACGGCACTATAAAACCTAAAACGACGCTACAACAAAATCACCTCATGGCCATATAGCCACCGCCTATGCAGCCATTCTATCACGATGTGAAATTCTCCGTCAATGACTTTTATCACAGGAGTTCCCCCCATTTTCGACATGTTTGGGGGGAACTCCCGCTGGCCGTGCGGTTGACCAAAATACGAACGAAGATTTAGAATCAAAGCCAATGGCAAATCGTACGATTGGTTCTATTGGCGAGTGGTTGACGCCGCAGCGCATGTTTGTGGCATTTTGGCTGGTTCTTTTGATACTCATGCCCCTTGTTTATCGCTCCATGCAACAGACCTCGTCGGGATGTGTCAGGTGCCACGGGGATAAAAAACGCATGGAGGCAGAGGGCGTCCCGCATTTTTATATCACAAAAGAGACCGTCGAAAAACAAAGTAAACACCCCGATATCGAATGCCGCGACTGCCATCTTGGAAACGGCAGGTCAACGGACAAAGGCATTGCCCATAAGGGTATGCTTAAGGCCATTTTAATCAGCGAAGACGGTGATATTCTCAATCGAAAGGCAATATTTAACGGCCCACTTCTACCCTCAGGCAGCAACAAAATCTATGAACTCCTCCCGAAAATCCAACAAAACGGCCAGCCTGACGTCCCCTATGAGGTGAGAAACCTGCTCTGGCACGACAGAAACCTTAAAACCTTTAACTTTGACCCCGATATCGCGAAGACGACCTGTGGAAAGTCCAACTGCCACCCGCAGGAACTCAAACAGTTCAGGAAATCCACAATGGGAGTTAACTATCGCCAGCGCTATATGAGGACATGGACAGCGCCCTACGGGCCGCACAACTGCGGGCCTTCGTTTGCCGATTTGCCTGCCTCCGATGAGCTTAAGGGCGCTGGATTTTCGTATAAAAATACGGCCGACATCGTTAGAAATCTAAACGTCCCGTTTACACATCAACAGGCCGAGGATAAACAAAAATTCTGCAACATCTGCCACGCCGGCTGCCTTGACTGCCACTATACGCCAACACAAAAAGGCGGGGTCCATTCCTTTACGAAGACGCCAACTGCGGAGTCATGCGCGGGCTTTGGCAGGGGCACAAGCATCTGCCACCCCGGCGCCATGCAGTCCCGAAGGGGTGAGACGTACATCGGCGGAGACTACTCAATCCCCACGGGCATGAAACCCGACGTACACTACGAAAAGGGCATCCAGTGCGTAGCGTGCCACCCCACGGGGGAAAAGGGCATGGGGGATATGGAACGAAGGGCGTCGTGCCAGGACTGCCACCTCGAAATTGAAGAGGCACACGCCAGCGGCGTTCATAAAACGCTCGACTGCCCCTCGTGCCATATAAGCGAACTCAGGGGGTATCAGATAACTATATGGGGGCCTGGCACTGTTGCAGGCAGACAAAACCCCTTCAAAAAGTACTCGCTTTACTATGGCATTCAGTCCCCTCCGATTATTGTCAAAGACCAGAAGGGGGTGTGGCGCCCATATAAGATATGGCCGCACAGCGTGGGCAATATCAAAGAGGATGTGGCGGCCTCCCCTGCCCTGACGTTCAAGTGGCCAAATGGTGAAACTCACGACGCATACTACACCGTCGGCACTTTTGATAATCTCTCCGCCAACAACAAGCACCTCCTATGGCTACAGCTTGACCAGGCCGCCCATCCCTTTGGCAAGGCCAGGAAATGTGGCTCATGCCACGCGCAGAGACAGACCGCCCAATCCACATGGGAGTTTTTCGACAACCACGGCGCGTATCCTTTCAATGGCCAGCACACCATAATTGCCGATACAGAAAGCCTGAGAATCGAAGACATTAAAAACACCACCCCAATAGAACCTATGGACGGCGCAAAACTTGAGGACTTCGCCTCGTGGCTCTTCCTCAAAGACAGGTGGAAAATCCCAGGCGATTTCTCTATCAAGGCCGACAAGGATAAATATAATCAATACCTCACATGGGCAAAGAGCATAGAACACGGCCTCACTAAGCTGGACAACATATCCGGTGCCTTTTCAAAGACGCGGCTTAAGCAATACAAGGCGCTAAGGGGCGTGGTCATTCACAATGAGGAGCGGGCCAGGGAAATAGAAGACTTTCTGAAAGATAATTTAACACAATAACTCAAAGGAGTTTATACAGCATGGAATTCGATAAATCCAAATGGGCAGACACAGACTTCAGCCGGGATTACCTTGACAAGGCCGAAATCTATATTGTCGAACGTTCGAGGATGTTTTCGATAGTGAAATCATTCTATCAGCACTTCGTAAACCATGGCAAGCCGGTAAATCTGCTTGAGCTAGGCTCTGGGGACGGGGCACTGACGCATGAGTTATTAAGGGCAGGCAGCGCCGCCCGCGCCGTTGTTGTTGACGGCTCAATGGATATGCTCAACAAGGCAGAGGCACGCATGAGGGAGTTTGACGTGCAGTTTGTCCACTGTTCGTTTGAAGAGTTTATAAGGGAGGAACGGCTACCCGGTGGCTTTGACATGGTTGTCTCATCGCTTGCTATACATCACCTGACAATGGACGAAAAGTCGGCACTCTTTAATAAGATATATCAGACGCTTACCACCGGCGGCTATTTTGTGAATATTGATGTGGTAATCGCCCCGTCAGATTCAATTGAAAACTGGTACATGGAAATATGGAAAGACTGGATGCGAGCCAAACAGGCCGCACTTGGCGTAAATGGCCCTGTCGAAAATATAATTGAAAGGTACAAGGACCTTGAGGAAAACAAACCGGACACGCTTGACTGCCAACTCGGTATGCTCAAAAACGCGGGGTTTAAAGAGATAGACTGTTATTACAAATATGGGATATTTACGATATTCGGAGGAAGGAAATAGCCCAAAGCCGGAGTTCTGAAGGCGAGTTTCTGGCGCGGTATGTCCTGGCCATAGGAGGCAAGGATTAACGAATCAGGGAAGAGTGGGAAAAAGGATGATTGGCCGGGGATACCCGTCCGGTTATTATTAACTGAACAGGACATTTTTACTTTGGCCTGGCATGTCCCGGCGGGTGCGGTTGCACAGATCCTCCGGTATCATATATAATAGCCAGACAGAAGGGTGGTGGGATGAAAAGTTTAAAAGATATATTGGTTGACGGCAGTTTTTCTATGGACAAGGAGGACCTGCTGTGCTACGGCTATGACGCCTCAGGCATAGACATGGCTCCGGCGGCCGTCGTTTGGCCAAAAAGCACGATGGATATATGTAAATTAATGCAGTTCGCCTGGCAAAACGACATAAAGGTAATCCCACGGGGGGCGGGCACCGGCCTTACCGGAGGGGCGGTGCCGGTTGCTGATTCCATACTTTTGAGTTTTGAAAAGATGAACAATATCCTTGAGATAGACACACGCAATTTAAACGTAGTAGTGGAGCCTGGCGTCATAAACGGCGACCTGCAGCGAGCACTTGGGCAGGAGAGGTATTTCTATCCCCCTGACCCTGCCAGCCTCAACACCTGTACCATCGGCGGCAATGTGGCCGAAAACGCGGGGGGGCCGAGGGCATTAAAATACGGAGTTACCAGAGACTACGTCATGCAGATTGAGGCCGTCTTGCCTGACGGCAAACTGATTCAAACGGGTGTGCGGACAAAAAAAAGCGTCGTAGGCTATGACCTCACCCGCCTGCTGGTTGGTTCTGAGGGTACGCTTGCCGTAATCACAAAGATTCGCCTGAAAGTCCTCCCAATGCCAGAGAGTGTGATAACGATACTTTCGGCCTTCGGCTCTCTTGAGCAGGCGGGCAAGGCCGTCTCACGCATAATCGCCGACGGCATAATCCCCGCGACTATGGAACTAATGGACAGGATGACCCTCATTGCCGTCAACAAGTACAAAAATATTGGGTTTCCGGAAGATATTGAGGCCATGCTGTTAATAGAAATTGACGGCAACAGCAGGGCTATCCAAGCCGATGCTGACAAGGTAGCGAACATCTGCAACGGCTTTCAGGGGAAGGTAAAAATAGCCGAGGACCCTGCCTCAAGAGAACTCCTGTGGGAGGCGAGGAGGGCAGTGTCCCCCGCGCTTTATAAGATAAGCCCGACAAAGATAAACGAGGATGTAGTTGTCCCCGTCACAAAGGTGTCGGAGCTTTTAACCGGCCTGCAGGGCATCTCCGAGGCGCACAGCGTTCCCATAGCATGTTTCGGCCACGCCGGCGACGGCAATATCCACGTAAACATCATGACAGATAAAAACGATAAGAAGAAATACGAAGAGGCCGAAAAACTCGTGCGCAAAGTCTTTAAGCTCACTCTCGACCTCGGAGGCTCTATTTCCGGCGAGCACGGCATTGGCCTGACCAAATCGAAGTACATTGACATGGAGCTGAACTCGATTAACCTTGATATAATGCGCGGGATAAAGAGGCTTTTCGATACAAAAGACATACTGAATCCGGGTAAGATATTTCCTGGCACTGATGTTCATTAGCGGTATAATGCAGACTTTTCTGAGGAGATGAGACACGATGGGATATGATGTGTGCGTTGTCGGGGGATTAGGCCATGTGGGTCTACCGCTTGGGATTATGCTTGCCCGTGCCGGCAAGAAGGTTGTCTTATACGATATAAACACAAAGGCAATTGATACTGTATCAAAAGGAAAAATGCCTTTTTTAGAAACCGGAGCAGAGGAAATCCTAAAGGAGGTCATAGATAAAAATCTCTTTGTATCTAACGACAGGGGTGTAATAACCGAGAGCCATTTCGTTATTATTGTCATCGGTACACCAGTGGATGAGCACCTGAACCCGCAGTTTACTATATTCAAGCAGTTCTTTGATGAGTTGTCTGACTGCCTTAGAGACGGCCAGCACATCATCCTGAGGAGTACGGTGTTTCCCGGCACAACCGAAAAGATACAGGAATATCTTGCGACCATTGGCAAGAAAGTCATGGTCTCGTTTTGCCCTGAGCGAATAGCCGAGGGAAAGGCAGTTGCTGAGCTTCGCGCGTTGCCACAGATTGTGGCGTCTTTCGAAAAGCAGGCTGAGGAGGAGGCCGCCGGGTTGTTCGGGGTTCTCACAGATGATATAATATATCTGACGCCTATTGAGGCAGAGCTGGCCAAGCTCTTTACAAACGTATGGCGTTACATTCAATTTTCCATATCCAACCAGTTCTACCAAATCACGGCACAGCATAATCTTGACTTTTATAAAATTTACAACGCCATTACGCGTAAATATCCACGAGCGGAGTCATTCCCGTCGGCTGGATTTGCCGCCGGGCCGTGTCTGTTCAAGGATACGATGCAGCTTGCCGCATTCAGCAATAACAGTTTTTTCCTTGGCCATGCCGCGATGTTGATAAACGAAGGGCTTCCATATTTCATCGTCTCTACACTAAAAAACCGCTGTCTGCTTAAAGGGAAAACGGCCGGTATCCTTGGGATGGCCTTCAAGGCGAATAACGACGACAAGAGGGAGTCGCTGTCGTACAAGTTGAAAAAGATCATGGAAATTGAGGCGAAGCTGGTCATATGTTCTGATGTTTACATAAACGAACCCGGCTTTGTCACGGCTGAGGCCCTTGTAAGCGCCTCGGATATAATCGTACTGGGTACGCCGCACAAAGAATATGCCGACTTAACAATCCCCAGGGACAAGGTCGTGGTTGACGTGTGGAATTTCTTTGGAAACGGTGGATTGTTTTAATTTTACCGCAATAACGCTGTGACAGCGAGCGCGATAGCCGTGCCTGGCGCGTTGGCAGTTGTTTCAATAGCAGGCGGCACGCGGTATATTGTGCTGCTATTGATTGTCCTAAAGGTTTTGCTGCTATTATCGCTTCTGTTTATACCGGGATTTCTGCTGCTAAAACTCATAAAGAAGCATTATTTCTCAAACGATGAGGCCTTCCTGTTGGCCGCTCCGGCGTCTATAATCGTTTATGTATTGATTTTTATCCCGCTTTACTGCGTTAAAAGCCATTTTATTTGGTACCTGATTTTTAATTGCGCCTTTGTTATAAGCGTTACGGCAGCCGCGTACAGGAAAAAAATGGTTGCCGAAATTCTTAGAATAGGCCCCGCACTGAAATACGGTTTTTTAATGGTGGCTTTATCGTCTGTTATTGCCTTAAGTTTTGTCTCGGTTAACATGGCAAACCCTGAAAAGGAATTGAACAACTGGGTGGCTGTTGGCCACAGGGGATTACACGATTTACCCGGTGATAACAACCTGCAATATGACACAGCGACAGTTTTTGCCCAATATAAGCCGCCCTGGGTGTTTCCCGACCATAAGTGGACGATGGGAGACAGGCCGCCGTTGCTGGGTGTGCTAAATAGTATCATAATGTTATCGCTTAACAAGCGGCCATACAGCTTCTGGAATTACCTGATAGTGGGGATTACATTAAACTCACTATTTCTGCTGCCGCTTTCTGTGCTGGCCAAAAGAATATTTAATCGCCCCGCCGCGGCTTATCTGGCGGTAATTTCTGTGTTTTTAAACGTATTTATTTTCATAAACGTCTATTTCACATGGCCAAAGCTGTTTGCCGTATTTTTCCTGCTGACGCTGATAGTTTATTTATGGGACAGGGAATTATCACCCACTACAGCCTCTATTGGAGGGGCGGTCTGTGCCCTTGGGGCATTAAGCCATGGCAATGTCCTGTTAACCCTGCCTGTGGTGATATTATCCTATATTGCATTTGCTGCAATCAGGGGAAAAAAAACATACTTATTATATTTCTTTGTATCCTTTTTGATTTTATATTCGCCGTGGAGCCTTTACAAGATAAGACATCCGGAGATTAATACCAGTAATTTAATCGGCCACTATATACCCGCAGGCAAACACTCTGAATCGCTTTACCAAAGGGTCTCCGATTTTATTCAGGACTATCCCATAGAGAAGCAGCTTGAGAGGCGTGTAGCTTTTTTACTTGGCGCCATTAGAGAAAACAGGATATATGAAACACTCCGCGTACTGCAAAGCGGGGACATTGCGGGGTATTTGAACGGAGTTTATCCGGGCGTGTTTTATCATCCCGTAACGGCATTGGGGGAGATGCAAGTTCTGCTAACTATTATAATGCTGATATTTTATATTATAAAATCACTGTATCGAAAGAAGGCTACTCCTTTTGATATTAAGACGCTCGCGGCTTTCATTTTTTTGGCCATATTAAGCTATGCCTTTAACGTTTTGATTAAATGGACTCCTCCAAATACCCACGAACTGCCATACACGGAGTTAATAATTCTGATTGCAGCAGTCTCAGGAGTTACCTTTTCTTTTGGCGTGGCTTTGAGATGGTTTTCATTTGGCTGGATATTTCTGAATTTTACTTATTACGTAATTGCCAGTTCGCTGCGGCACGAGTTTGCCGTCTTTGATTTTTTTAACATCGTTGTCTTTATGGTAGTGGCGGCAATGGTTTGGCTGGCACATTACTTCTCACAAAACCTATAGATTTTTACCTGAGGCAATACGCCATGGTAAATTTGTGTCATAGCGCAATGTCTCACCCTATAACCGACATAGAGAAGCGAAAAGAGTTAAAAGCCCCCGTGCTTTAA
>NZ_JBJUSG010000141.1:0-8421 GCF_046044395.1 Candidatus Magnetominusculus dajiuhuensis
TTAAAGCACGGGGGCTTTTAACTCTTTTCGCTTCTCTATGTCGGTTATAGGGATTATTTCATGTGTTTGCCTTTTTACCCTTTTCATGATATACTTTAAATATGAGCGAAACAATGACTGCCAATACCTATGACATTGAACGTATCAACGAAATGCTGAAAGGGCTGTCACCTGAAACCATTGCGTCTATCGTTGCCTTTATAGCTTCTCAGGCCGATAGAGAACGTAGGCATAATGAGTTTGTTGCTGAGACGCTTGCCGCTGAACAAGAACCTGACTCTATAATTTGCGATACAGCTGAAGAAGTTATGGAAGCTATAAGGAATTGGACAGAGTAGCTTGCCGAAGTTAATTCCTAAAAACAGCTTTTTACGGCAGTCATCGAAAATCACAAAGAAGTCGCCGTCATTAGAGCCTAAAATCTTGAAGGCATTAAACCTCTTGCGTGAGAATCCTTTTGCACCGCCTTTAAAAACGCATAAGCTGTCTGGCAATCTAAGTGATAGATATGCGTGTTCTGTGACTGACGATATTCGCATAGTATTCACAGTATCAGACGACACAATTCGCTTGCTCAACATAGGCTCTCACGACGAGGTGTATAATGGCTAAAAGGAACACATCCCATTTAATTGCTGGAAGCCAATTGTTAATTATTGCACAATGTGTCCCTTTTTATTGCACACTGTCCGTGAGCGCAAGGCAAGGAAAGGCCGTAATCCCCAATCCGGCGCACAGATAGATGTGCCTGCCAGGAAGGTGGTTAAGTTCAATCCGCTCAAATCGCTAAAAGAGGCCGCCGGTAATCGAGCCGGTGTCCCGAACTATCGTTGACCAAGCAAACGCTGTCAATACACCTCATCGTGAGAACCTATGTTGAGGAGATACAAGGTGTCGCCGGATAGCATGAAGGTAATGCGGATGTCCTCAGTCAATGAACACGCATATCTATCACTTAGGTTGCCTGATAATTTATGAGTTTTAAGAGAGGGCGTAAAAGGGTTCTCACGCAACGACATTAAGACTTTCGACAACTTAGCGTCCAGTGCCTGTGAGTTTTTTGTGAGCTTTAACGCTTGCCGGACAAATGGTTTTTTGAAGTTTAGCTTAGGCAGTCTCTTCGCTCCAGCTCCTTATGAATTCCATAGCCTCTTCAACCGTGTCAAACGTATAACCTTCTTCTTGTTCAGCCGCAAGCGTTTCCTCAACAAAGGCCTGATGTCGGCGTTCTCTGTCTGCAAGGTAGTCTATAAAAGAGGCAGCCTCTTTTATGCGCCCGGGAGACAGTACCGGCAATATCTCTATTATATGCTCAATGTCATGGTTCTTTACGGCGGCCTCAGTGGCCGTGTCTGTAATCATCTCACTCATATTTAAAGTATATCACGTAAAGAATAAAAAGGCAAATCACAAATAGGACAAATTCAGGGAGACATCCCATTTAACTTAATATGGGACAGGACATATGAGCGGACATTGCCAAACCATAGGCGTTGACGGCGGCGTCTTTGAAATAGCGCCTAGACGTCAAGGTAATGCCTTCCGCGTCCTCTATGCCATGAAAATTGGCGCTGAAATTTGTAGGATAATGGGGTCAGGTCTTGCAATGACACAATTACAATTATAACGTGAGATACATATCCAGGCGCGTCTGCCCCGGTCTAAACCACCATATTATACGCACTTTCCACCTCTTGAGCTATCTTGTCCCATGAGAAGCGCTCCACGATTGTCTGCCTTCCCGCCTTGCCGATAGCGGTTCTGAGAGATTCGTCGCTTGCGAGGAGTTCGATTTTTTGGGCGATGCCTGTTGCGGGGTTGGCCTCGTCCACGAAGAGGCCGTTTACGCCGTCTATTATGTAGTCCGTCAGGCCGCCCTTCCTTCTGGCAACAATCGGTAGCCCCGTGGCCATCGCCTCAAGCGCCACAAAAGGAAACGGGTCGTCAAAATTCGACGGTAATACGAACACATCGCCAAGCAGGTAAATCAGGTGTATCCTCGACGGTGTGAAAACGTCTGTAAATGTGATGGGAAGTCCCGACGCCATTTCCATTTGCCTTCGGGCGTAGTCCGCCCTGTCGCCGCTCCCCTTTTGAACTTCGCCTACTACGAAAAATTTGACGCCGTCAACCCCCAGCTTCTTACTAATGTTTTTATTAATAATAGAGGCGCTTTCAATAAAATGCTCGACCCCCTTTTCAGGCGATATACGCCCGACAAAGATGGCCACAAAGTCGTCTTTCTTTATGCCAAAACGCCCCCGAATCGCGTCCCTTAACCCGGGCACATCCCTGAAATCCCTGAACCTGTCGAGGTCAACGCCGTTATAGATACAAAACTTATGGGCGGCGGCTATGGGTTTCCCCGCATAGTGATTCATTATGTACTGGCTGCAGCCGGTGAAGGCATCCAGCTCAAGCGGCTCATCTACCGGGAATTCGTTCTGCACATGGAGCATCGTACGGCTGAGGCCGCAGTCTCTAACGGCCTTAATCAGCGGTGTGAAGCGCTTTATTGAATTGTGCATGTGGACTATCTCAGGGGAGATTTCCCTGATTAATCTGAGTATCCTGTCGTTGTATGAAAACGGGTCAAGCCTCGTGAGTTTCTGAAAGAGCCGCCTGTATACCCTTCCGAAGCGAATCCTATGGAAAAAAATGCCGTCTTTATATTCCTTGTCCGGGTAAAACTCATCAGCAAGGCACACGACATGTGGCTCGTACCCGACCAGTCTCTTTGAGACTTCATAAATCCACATCTCCACGGCAGCCCCCTTCAAGGGCGGTACGGGGTGCACGGGGGCGGCTGCCATTAATACCCTCTTAGGCATCGCTTATAACCCCGATTTCCTGTTCAAACCTCTCGGCTATCATGTCCCAGTTAAAATTGTGTGAGACACGGTCACAGGCACTTATGCCAAGCCTCTGCCTTAGTTCATTGTCCATTAGCAGTGTATTTACTGCCTTCGCAATTGCCAGTTCGTCCTTAGGAGGGATTAACAATCCAGAATCTCCAACAACCTCCAGTATGCCGCCAATATTGCCGGCCACTACCGGCATACCGCACGACATCGCCTCGGCTATGGATATGCCAAAGGTCTCATCAGCCACGCTCGGATACAGCGCAACATCGGCGATGGAGTAATAAGCAGGGATTTCGGCATTGGGAAGCCGCCCAAGAAACACTACCTTATCCGCAACACCCAAATCGGCGGCCAACTGCCTGAGGGTGTTTTCATAAGGTCCTTCGCCGCCAATAAAATATTTAATGGACAAGGACTTATCAATATGTGGAAGGGCGGCAATCGCGTACTGCAACCCCTTCCATCCGACAAGCCGACATATGCTTATAAGAATGTGTTGCCCATTGAGAGAGTGTCTCTTTATTAATTCCTTGCTGCGAGATAGTGGCCTGAAGCGTTCTGTGTCTATGCCGTTATATAAGACTATCGGCCTGATGGATGTGTAGAGCCTGACATCAATGGCGTTATAGGTACTGCACGAGAAAAACCTGTAGAGCCTTTTAACCATCCAGCGATAACCCGGAAAAAACTCCGTCCCGTGGGAGTTAAACACCGCCTTAGCGCCCGATATTGCCGCAACCAAAAGCGCCACAGGCAGGTCATACGGCTTGTGGATGTATATTATATCGTATTTGCCACGTATCAGAGGGACAAGGGCAAATATACTGAGTGAGAGACGCTCGACAAATTTTCTGAATCTTGTGCCAAAGTTCGGGACATATCTCCGGTTCAGATAGGGGTAGGTAAACACCGTAACGCATTCCATCTGCCCATGCACCGTCTCCACGATATTCTCTCCGCCGACCGCCCTGCCGCCATGAATATGGACTGTGTGCCCTCTTTTTGCAAGGGCGCAGGCAATGCCAAGCGTAAAGGACTCCACGCCGCCCGCCTTCGTTGTTGTCGTTAAATTATAGATGGCTATTTTCATTTATCTCAGAAATCTCCATTAGTGTCTCGGTTACCGCCGCCATGACCGCGTCCACAGTTATGGCGGACATACAGTATGGGGCCTTGCATTTTTTAGTTACGCAGGGGCTGCATGGCCGCTCTGCGCTGATTATCCTGTGCAGGTGCAACCCTGTAATCGCCCCCGTTCCCCAGTGGTTGGAAGGGCAAAACAGTGATACGGTCTTCGTGCCGAGGGCTATTGCCATGTGCATAGTGCCGGTGTCGTTTGTGACAAGGACAGAGAGAATCTTAACTAGCGCGGCAAGCTGCTTTAAAGACAAGGCCCCGGCAAGTGAAACCGCGCCCTTGCTATCTATGGCCGCCGCTATATCGCCACACAGGCGACGCTCCTCGCCTGAGCCGGTGATGACAATCCCTGCCCCCGGGTACAGGTGGAGTAGCCGTCTGCCAAGTTCGATATAAAACCCCTTAGGCCATGCCTTGTAGGACTGTGCGGCGCCGGGCTGCAGGCCGATAATGGGCCTTGCGCTGTTTAGCCCATGTGCCGCAAGGGTGGCCCTTATGTGCCTTACGTCTTCGGCGTCTGCGTTAAGCGCCATCTCTCTATCGTCTGTGGCGCAGCCCGCGAAGGAGGCCGTCTTTAACCTTACGTCAATGGCATGACACTGCCACGGGTCATCAAGCCCGTTTGATTGGTTACTCAGGAGAAAGCCGTACTGTCTGGATATGGGTATTTTGAAGATATGCCGCGCCCCGCTGATGTAGGCAAGCGGTGTCGCCTGCGGCTCGTTGCCATGGAAAATAAGGGCAACGTCAGGCCTGATACGGCGTAAGGCCAGTGCGGTACGAATGAATTTCCTGTAGCCTCCGTAATATGGCAAAATCGTGTCTATATGGGGATTGTCAGCAAAGAGTGGGGCATACCTTACATTGATACACGCCGTAATGTGCGCCTCCGGGTATCGAACTCTAACCGCCTTTATAGCGGGCGTGGACATCAACGTGTCGCCAAGCGCGGTTGACGAGATTATTAAAATTGTCTTAACTCCGTCAGGGGAGAAACTGCCCTCGCTGCTGTTTCTTTTATCGAGGCGCTTCACTGCCTTCATAGAAAGGTACAACAGGCCGTCAAATGGATTGAGTTTCACAGCGAAACACCACCGGAACGCCGTGGGCTGACCGTGTCCTGACTATGGTGTGATAGGGTGGGATGTCCTAAGGCCAATTGCCTCTGACCCATCACAGCCAGCCCCACGCACGGGGCAACCTCAGCAGCCAAATTAATCTACGAAGCCGTACTTTTTTAACTGGTCAATGAGTTTGTTCTTGTCTATCGGCTTTACAAGGTACTCCGTGCAGCCCCATTCAAAAGCCTCGTCCTTCTCTTCCTGCAAATCATAGGCCGTGGTCATAATCACTTTGACTTTGTACTTGTCCTCTACCCCGGCCTTTTTCTCCATCTCTCTGATATCCTTAAGAGCCTGCTGGCCGTCCATCTCAGGCATCATTATGTCCATGCAAATCAGGTCGTAAGGCTCTCCCTCTTTCCATGACTGCACAAACGCCCCTATCGCCTCTTCGCCGTTTACGGCCACGTCGCACTCCCCATATCTTGACAATATGCGCTGTAAAAGCGTTCTGCTCTTAAACTCGTCTTCCACTACCAGTGCCTTCATTATAAACCTCCCATGATATATATGGTGGACATTATTTCATTATCTCCACGGTAAACTTCGCCCCGCTTTCCGAGCTGGCCACATAGAGTTTGCCCCCCATGTGATTTTCGATTATTATTTTTGACATATACAGGCCTATCCCTATGCCGTCCTCCTTTGTCGTAAAATACGGCTCGAATACCCTGTCTATGACTCCGGCAGAGATACCAGGACCGTTGTCTTTCACCTCGACAACCACGCTGTCCCGTTGGTCGGTCAGACTGATGGAGATTTCACCCCTGTAGCCCATGCTGAAAAAATCCCGCCGCCTCTTTTCTCTTATGGCGTCCCTGGCGTTGATTATCAGGTTTAAGAGTACCTGTTTGTACTCCTCCGGATAGCTGAATATCGTTATTTCGGATATGCGCGGAGAATCGCTGAGGGCGCGCGCCCCCACGTTTACGTTTTGTGCAACGAAATCTATGTATATCTGGTTGTTTTCATACTGGAGTTTGATTAACGAAATGCACTCTTGTATCGCGGCCTTGACGCTGAAATGGCTTTTTTCACCGGACGGTTTAAAAAAATCCCTGAAATCTGTTATCGTCTTTGACATAAGATTGAGCTGGGCCATGGAATCCCGCGTCATCTCCGTAACGTACTTCTTAGAGATTTCGCCAAATTCAAACGCCTCCTCAAGGTCCTGCACAAGCAGCCCTATTACATTTAGCGGCTGCCTCCACTGGTGCGATATGGCAACCATCATCTCACCCATAGACACGAGCTTCGACTGATGAATAAGCAGGTGTTCCTTCTGCAAACCCTTCTCTATCTCCTCTTTTACCCTTATCTCAAGATTCTTGTTCAGCTCTTCAAGCTGCCTCGTCTTTTCCTTTACCACATTTTCCATCTTATGCTTATACACGGCCATCTCTATTGCATACTTTAATTCCATCTTTTCAAAGGGTTTAATGATATAGCCAAACGATTCGCTGTCCTTCACACGCTCGAATGTGGCCTCGTCAGTGTTTGACGTAAGATACACAACCGGAATGTCATAAAGCTCCTTTATCGCATCTGCCGCCGCAACACCATCCATCTGGCCGCGCAGGGTAATGTCCATAAGGACAAGCGTCGGCCTTTCCGCTTCAGCATGTTTTATGGCGTCCTCACCAGATAGTACCACGGACGTAACCTCATACCCCAAATCCTCAAGCGTCGAACTCAGGTTCGTCGCTATTATCCATTCGTCCTCTACAATTAATATCCTTGCCTTAGACATCTTTTCTCTTCAATGAATCAGACATATAAACTGCCTCCGGCTTGCTATCGCTGACTATTATAGCATAATTGATTCTATTTTGTCGGGTCAATTTTTACGTGCCACAATAGAGGCGGGAAACGGGAAATTTTTTCCCAATAGGAAAATTTTATTCACGCCAACAGAAAATAGAAACATCCATAATGACTCAATAAACTGCCGCAGAGGGCGTATTCCCTTATAAACAGGTGGTTGGCACGATAGTTGCTTACATAGCGCATGATGGGACAGATAGAATGGAACAGAACGATAAACAACATAAAATAGGATTAGTTGACTATTGATTAAACTATTAAATCAAGGTATGGAGGTGCACGATGGCTGGTTTTGCAATTAACACGAACATTATGTCAATTGACGCCCAGAGGAACTTGAGATCTACACAAGTGCCTCAGGCACAGGCGATGCAACGTCTGTCGTCAGGTTATAGGATTAATTCGGCAGCGGACGACGCGGCCGGCCTGGCGATAGCAACAAGGATGAACTCCCAGACAAGGGGGCTTACCGTAGCCTCAAGGAACGCCTCCGATGGTTTGTCCATAGCGCAGACGGCCCAAAGCGGCATGGACGAGATGACCAATGACCTGCAGAGGATAAGGGAGTTGGCCGTTCAGGCGATGTCCGGGCAGTACGGCGTTACTGATATCGCAAACATGCAGATGGAAGTTGACGCCTTAATCGAACAGGTAGGGGGAATATCCGAACAGACCAAGTTCAATGACAACAAGCTCATTTCAGGTCTCTTCACCTCGCGCATATTCACGAGTTACTCAGCGTCGGACTCATCTATCTCCATAACGCTCCCCTCTATGAACACAGACGCCATGGGTGGAAACACATTCAATTCCCTTGGAAAATTCGGGCCTATGATGTTTTTGAAAGACATCCATACGGCGGCCGGTAATGTATATACGGCCAGCGTGGCTAATGCCGCGTTTGTGCCTAACGAGACCCCTGCGCCTTACGCGTACAGCGATACCGCAAGGGCCGCTATCACCTACACGGGGCTTGCCTCGCTTCAGGTGGCCGACCCGACCTCTCACTCCGGATATACATCACGGGCGTCAAACACCATAGCCATCATTGACGGGGCATTGAACATCGTTATCGCGGCAAAGTCAAGCATGGGCGCCAAGAGCAACGAGTTTAACGCCGTCATCACCAACATTGACTCTGTAAATGAGGCCACTCAGGCATCCGAGTCAAGGATTATGGACGCCGACTTCGCAGCGGAAACGGCAAATATGACAAAGTACAATATATTACAACAGGCTGGAATATCTGTTCTGGCTCAGGCAAACTCACTGCCACAAAACGTCTTAAAGCTCCTGCAGTAAATCTCCGTACGGGTACGGCTCAACGTCAAAGACGAAGGGGGGTAACCCCCCTTCACCCGTATTTTCGCCCATGTTTTATCCTTTGAATTCCACCTGCCGCCCGTTGGCGGCCTCAGAACCAGGGCAATCGCATTAGAAATTGCCTCCCTTATTTTTGTCATTCCGGCTTGTCC
>NZ_JBJUSG010000142.1:0-8380 GCF_046044395.1 Candidatus Magnetominusculus dajiuhuensis
TTTTTGTCGCGGAGTGAGATAAAATATATTATTGTAGGTATGATTTAGAAATGGAGTTACACATCTGAAAAGCCGGAGATATTCCTGTCCTGCAAGGTAAATTACCTATGGTATCGTCAATTAATCCTATTATAAAACCTTCCTTCCACCTATTGATATGAAATTCCATTCATGTGATAATAGAGCAGCTTAAGATTTAACTTAGGTAAATACTGAAACTCTGGAGGCACAAATGAGAATCTTCTACTATGCTTTGGTGTTAGTGTTGTCGGTGTTTATGGCATCTGCGGTTTTGTACGCGGAAAATATCGAAAACGGGGAAAAGCTCTTTAAGGACACTAAGTTAGGCGGGTCTGCCAGTGGAAAAAGCTGCAATTCCTGCCATGCCGCCGGAAAAGGAATTGACCTCGCAAAGTTCAACAATAGTTCAAACCCCGATGATATTGTCAATAAGTGTATCGTGGGCGCGCTCAAGGGTAAGGCGCTGGCAAAGGATTCCATCGAAATGAAGGATATGGTGGCGTATATAAAATCTCTTGGCAATAAGAAATAACAGAGCTTTCGGATTATGCCGATATATCAAAATCAAATCTAACCAGAGAGGTAAGCATGGGAATGGACAGACGGGATTTTCTGAGATTGATTGGAATAGGCGGCGCGGTGATTGTCATGGAGACAGGGAATTTAGTCAGCGCGGCAGACAAAATAGCGGCGCAGGACACACTCACCTTCGTTCAGTTGTCTGATACTCACTGGGGTTTCAATGATCCAAAGATAACCCCGGATTTTGCGGGCACACTGAAAAAAGGCATCGCACAGATAAACAGCATGAAATCGCAGCCTGATTTTATCATATTCACCGGCGACATAACTCACTCGACGGACGACCCAAAGGAACGGCGAAGGCGTATGGGGGAGGCCCGTGAAATCATAGGCGGGTTGAAGGTGAAAGATATTAAGATGATGCCTGGGGAACATGACGCTGGACTGGACAACGGTGAGGCCTTTCAGGAGTATTTTGGTAAGACCCATTACACGTTCCAGCATAAAGGTGTGCATTTCATAGTTGTGGATAATGCCTCAGATCCTAGTTCCAGCATTGGCGATACGCAGTTGCAGTGGTTAAGCGCTGAATTGGGTAAGCTGGACAAAGATTCGCGGATCGTGATTTTTGCGCACCGTCCCCTCTTTGACCTGTATCCGCAATGGGATTGGTGGACTAGCGACGGGGCCAAGGCCATAGATATCCTGATGCCATACAAAAACGTTGTCGTGTTTTACGGGCACATCCATCAGGAACACCATCACATGACCGGACACATTGAGCATCATGCGGCAAAAGGAATGCTGTTTCCGTTGCCGGCACCAGGGTCTGTCCCAAAACGTGTGCAACTTCCCTGGGATAGCGCGCACCCATATAAAGGTGTTGGATATCGGAGCGCTACGCCAAAGGCGGATGAGTACGGCTACGTGTTAACTGAGTTTCCAATCATAAAAATATAAGGAGGATATTTTATGAAAAAAATCCGTCTGCTGCAGATAGTAAGCGTTACCATGGCAATAGTTTTGGCCTATGCTTTAATTCCCTTGTTCTCTGACCGTTTGGCGGCGGAAAGTGAGTCCCTGCAAAATCAGCAGGCGGCGCAGGTAGAGACAATTAAAATTACCGCTAAAAAGTATGAGTATTCGCCACGAAAGATAAGATTAAAAAAGGGGGTTGAGGTGATCCTTGAGCTTACGTCACTGGACAGACATCATGGATTTAAATGTCCGGGTCTGGGGTTACGAGCCGATATTTACCATGGCGAAGTTACCAGATTGCGTGTAACACCTCAAAAAGCCGGTACTTACGAGTTCCACTGTGACAGCTACTGTGGAAGCGGCCATGAAGACATGTCAGGGGATATTATAGTCGAAGACTGACCTGCGTGCGGGGAGCCTGTGTAATTGAATACTACTGAATCCTGTGAGGCCATAAGAAGAAACCGCAACGACCTGTTGGCGATTCTCAATCAACTGAGAGTTGGTACTATAATGCTCGATGAACACGGCAATACCCTATTTGCGAGCAACCCCGTCCTCAATATCTTTGGAAAAACCGCCGATGAGACGGCAGGTATGCCCATAGAGAAACTTGTCCGGACAAACCGCGGCGACCTGTTTCAATCCATTGCCGACAATAGAGCCGGGAGGTTTACACTGGAGGCGGACTCTCCAGAGGGAAGACACTTTTGGCTGGAGGTGGAAGCTGTGGAAGACCCTGAGGATGCAAGAAGAAAAATCTTGTTCTTATACGACGTCTCAGAGGTATATGGACTCAGAAAACTCCTTAAAGGCAATGCGGGCTTTCATGGTATAATAGGAAAGGGACCCGCCATTGAAAAAGTGTTTGCCCAAATTAAAAGTATTGCCAGCGCCTACTGGACGGTACTTATCGAAGGTGAAACCGGAACGGGAAAAGAACTTGCGGCACGGGCTATTCACTCACTTGGCAGCCGAAAGGATAAACCCTTTATAGCCGTAAACTGTGCGGGTTTGACCGATTCCCTGCTTGCAAGCCAATTATTCGGACACACAAAGGGCGCTTTTACCGGGGCGGTATCGGCCCACAAGGGGGTGTTTGAAGCTGCGGAGGGCGGCACGGTTTTTCTTGACGAGATTGGCGACATCTCTATGAATGTGCAGGCAAACCTGCTGCGTTTTTTGGAGTCACACGAAATAACGGTGCTTGGTGAGTCCGTATCGAAAACTGTAGACGTCAGGATAATTACCGCTACAAATAAAAGTCTTTCCGAGGAAGTCCAAAAGGGGGCTTTCAGGGCTGACCTGCTGTATCGAATCAGGGTTGCACGCATAGCGCTTCCACCGCTGAGGGAACGCAGGGAGGACATTCCACTTCTGGCAAGCCACTTCTTATCTGTGGCTGCGGTGTTTTCCGGTAAAAAAATAACAGAGATAAGCGCTGGGGCGATGGCGTTGTTGTTGGCGTATTCATGGCCTGGAAATGTGAGGGAATTGCGCAGCGCCGTAGATTTTGCCGTAATTCATAGTGAGGCTTCTGTTATTCGTCCAGGGGACTTGCCGCCGGAAATTTCCAATTCCACCGAGGAAACATCGTATTTGCCGCTTGAGGGAATAAAAGACGAGCACGAAAGATTTTTGGAGGCCCTGCGGCAATCTAACGGCAACCGCTCACGGGCGGCACGCCTCCTTGGTATTAGCAGGGCCACCTTTTATCGCCATTTTTCACTTATTGAACGATAACTACGAGACATAATGTCTCATCTGATACACTCGTGATACGCCCAATACGTCTCATTTCATGGGTTGCGCCATACAAAAAACCGTTGCTTGTGGAAGTTCAGGCGTTGGCACAGTATTTGCTTTATTTAATATGTAGTTCGTTGACGCATATGTAGTTCGTTGACGCGTATGTAGTTCGTTAACGCGTAGGGTTGCCGAAGAGGCGGCGATAAATTGTGTTGAAACATAATGAGGCTAAAAAAGGAGGGTTTGCGATGTCAATACTAAAATGGTATCCAACAACGACGGTGTATGACAGGCTAGCTGGCACAACACTTGATGATCTGTTTCAGCATTTTCACCGCGGTTTGCTGACCGGTAATACGGAAACTGGAGACTTTACGCCGCATGTGGAGTTGCTGGAGAAGAAGGACAGCTTTGTTTTGAGAGTCGAGTTGCCCGGCGTCAAGAAGGAAGACGTAGATATCAGCGTGAACCTCGGTGTTTTGAAGATAGCTGGTGAGGTAAAGGGCGATGTGGAGGATGGCAGTGAATGCCGTTGCTCTGAAAGGACATACGGAAAGTTTCTACGGACATTTGAACTTCCCTCAACAGTGGACGCAGACGCCATAGCGGCTGTGCACGAGGATGGAATCCTTGAGATTTGCCTGCCCAAGAAGAAGGAAGCGCTGGTAGAGGAAAAGAGGATAAAAATCGCGTAACCGAGACGCGGTATTTGGCTGGAGTACTGAAGCCGCCAACGGGCGGCAGCCCAAACTCAACAGACAAACTTCGACGAAAATACAGGGTGAAGGGGGGGTTACCCCCCCTTCGTCGTTAATTCTTTTAATTCTTCTGTGGTTACTGGCGGTTAAAACTCATAATCTATGCTAATGGAGGTAAATACGCCCTGGAGCTTGTTGACGTTATACCAGTAGTTAATGTAGTCGTTAGGGGATGTCCAGTAGTAGTTGACTGCCCCTTTGATTTTCATTTTATTAAAATCAATAAGTCCGGTCTCCGTAGTCCGGGGCTTCAGAATTGCCATTATGCCTACGGTATTGGAGCTGAAGGCGCTTTGCCTGTAATCAACCGCGATATACTGGTCGGTTCTAACGTAATCACTGAGGGGTTTCGTAAAATCGGCCTTCGTCTGCGTATAGAATCTATACTTTGCCCCGATGGTAAAACTATTGGACAGGTCTCTGTACAGTTCCACATTAAACGTATGTGAGGCGATGTCCCAACTGTCTTTGAAAAATCTGTAAGAGAAGTGGACGGCCGTTGGGTCGTCAATAAGTTTGACCAGTTTTAGAGTCAGCGCGTTACCGGTACGGCTTGAGGGATAGCGCTCGTAGTCGGCAAAGGTGTCCGTGGTTATATATTCATAGGGGGATGCGAGAAACCCCGTGGTGTTCATAAACGTGTAAATAAGCTGTGCCGTGAAGGTCTGTGAGAGGATTTGTGTGGCCGAGAGGTCTATTTTCGTCTCGTCCCTTTTATAGCGCGGGAGTTCTCTGTCAAGGCCCGGCCTCCAGTAATC
Organism: Candidatus Magnetominusculus dajiuhuensis; assembly: GCF_046044395.1. NCBI lineage: Bacteria > Pseudomonadati > Nitrospirota > Nitrospiria > Nitrospirales > Nitrospiraceae > Candidatus Magnetominusculus > Candidatus Magnetominusculus dajiuhuensis. The sequence goes on from NZ_JBJUSG010000142.1 coordinate 4,787, forward strand.
GAACGACTGGGATATGCCTAAGCCAAGGGCGGTGTTTTGTTCATTGAGTTGTCTTACGTAGTTGGCGTAGAATGAGCGTCCCGTGTAATCACGCTCAGTAGAGTAGTATCCGCCTAAGGTGAAGGCGTTGTCGCCGTCGTTATATGTGCCAAAAAGCGAGGGGGCGTAGCGAACGTCGTCAAAGAGCCTTATCGGAGTTGCGGATGTAACGGCATCAAGTTTCCCTATCCTTGAGCCTCTCGCTATTGTTGCCGCGGTTACGGCGTCTACATTCATCTTCACACCGATTAAAAATCTCTCCGTGATTTTTTTGTATATCGCTATGGCAGGCGAGTAAACCGAGACGTAGCCGTTGTCCCCGTAGTAATCATATGAAAGTGTGACTTTATCCTTGAGGCCCTCGGCGTACAGTATGGCGCATGATATGAGGATAACCGCAAGGGCGGCAAGAAGAATATGCCTTATTCTTATCTGCAGCCGCAACCCCCCTGAAACGAGCTTTCCCCACCCTCCGACGCCTCTCTGATTAACAACACATGTGTCTCATGCTCCGACGCCACCTCCATAGGGGTAAAGAGCATCTTATCCGAGGCAAGGCGCTCACGCTCATATGGTTTTACAACGGCAAGGTGTTCAGAGCACGCGGCAACGGCAAATAAAATCAATACGATTATGAAAAATCGTGGGATGAATTTCACCTAAGCGCCTCATCTATGGCCGACTTTAGTGTCCCGATGTTTGACGTGTTAAAAGAACCCATGAATATTCTGGCAAGTTTACCGTTTTTATCTATTAAGTAAGAGGCCGGCATTCCGCGGGGTTTGTAGTCCTTTGGCGAGGTCTTGTCTTTGTCGTAGAGGACAGTAAAATTCACCTTCTTTTTTGTCGCTTGCTCAAGTCCCTCAAGGAAACCGAAGGCCTTGTCCTTCGAATTATCTACACTTACCGCAACTATAATAAACGGTTTATCCTTGTATTGCTCCTGCAGATTAATAAATTCAGGCATCTCCGCCTGACAGCCATCGCACCAGCTCGCCCATATGTTCAAAAGCACTACCTTGCCTCTCAAATCTTTCAGGGCAATTGTCTTGCTAGCGTCGTGAAGCTCAGGCAGAGAGAACTCTATTGCCTGCTGTCCTTCCATCGGGATTGCTATGGCTGCCGCGGGTATTATCAATAATGCGGCAATCATCGCTATTACAATAGATTGTCTCATAACGAATCCTCCTTATTTACTGGCATATTCATTGGCATTTCGCACTGTTTACGTTCGGATACAAAAGCCCTGGCGCGCTATTTTGAGGTGTAGTGTTGTGGCAGGCGTTACATGAGTATCTGTTTAACAGGTCAGTCGGAGTCCCGCTGCTATACGAAGTGGTAAAGTCGTGTTTTAGCGCACTTGCGGCCAGTATCGTGCCGTCTGGGGCCAAAATACGCGTGAAATAACTGCCCTTTAGCGATGCAAGGCTTAAGAGCATAATTGCAAAGTTTCCTTTTCCGTAGTTGCCGCTTATGCCGGCATTCGTGTAGGTGGCGGTGTCATATACCGCGGTAGAATTATCATCAAGGAGTTGCAGCCGAAGAGATGAGACACATACGTTGTTGGAGTCGGTCGCACTCAAATATAAAGTCCCGCCAACGGTAAGCGCCCTGGTGGACGAAGAATCGGCGATACTGTGCATAACAACGCCTGAGTGTACTGGTGGCGGGAACATGCCGGTGGCCGACCAGGGCGCAGGGGTAGTGTTGGGGCGCGGGGCAGTGACAGCGTGTCCTGGGACTATACCAATTGACCTGGCCGACGTGGCGGCGTTATGGCACTGGAGGCAGTCTTTGCCCTGGTAGTGCGCCATGTTCGGATATAGGAGGCCTGGAGCGCCGCCTGACGGTACCAACATATGGCAGGCGTTACACGAATACATGTTATTGGGGTCGTTTGGGTAAGAGCTGTTATAGGCACTCGAAAACCTGTGTACCCTGTCGCTCTGAGCGATTAGCGAACCGTTTGAATCAAGCAGCCTGATATAATAGCTGCCCAGCAGGCCGGAGGACATCATCCTGCCTAAAATAAAGAGATTCCCCTTTGCGTTGTAACCTTTTGAGGAAGTGTCGGTATAGTATATCGAATCCACCGCCACGTTTGTGTTGTTGTCTATGAACTGAATCCGGATGATGCCGTTGCCGGCGGTGGTTAAATCATCTACATAGGCATAGTTCAAATCGTTGACGTTTGTAACAGAGGAGGCAACATACATTGTTCCGCCAATAACAAGACTTTCTGAGGATTGCAGCCCCGTATTATGGCACAAGAGGCAGTCCTTCGCCTGGTTATGCGAGTTGCCGGCTGTAGCGGTAACGGTGGAAACAGTGCCGGAAGTGACTGGTATCACGCCTCCGGTGCCACTGCCGCTTCCCCCTCCGCTACTGCCACCGCCCTTGTTAAAGCACGAAGTAAGCAGAGTTAACATCAGGACGGCCACTGCCGTTTCTATGAGTATTTTTTTCATCACAATTTCGTCACCATGAAGATATCAAAGAAAGTTTGCCGGTCAACAGTAACAGCCCCATCGTTAAAAGAAGGACGCCGCCAATGAATTCCACAACCGCAAAGAATTTACCAAACTTCCTGACAAAACCTATAAAACTCGTCCAGAACAGCCCCGCAATGAAAAAAGGGATCCCCAGTCCGGCGGAAAATAAGGCAAGAAATATCATCCCCTGATATACGGTCTCCTGTCTCGACGCCAACAGCAGTATCGCGCCAAGCACCGGCCCTATGCACGGGCTCCAGCCAGCCCCGAACGTAAGCCCGATGATAAAGGCGCTGAATATGCTTGCCCCCGTGTTTCTTTGTGCCTTGAGCTGCCGGTACAGCAGCAGGTGTGCCTGAAACAGATATAGCGCGGTAATAAAGGCCCACGCCCCGGCAATCATAAGGAATGTCTCTTTCTCCATCAGCTCAAAACAGAACGCTGTGACAAAAAGAAACCCTGCGCCGGAGAATATCTTTAAAAAATCATCCCTGAGAAAGAGATTAGTAAAGTGAAGGCCGAAGAATATAACCGTAGCTCCACCAATTCTGGATATAACCTGCTGAGAATCGGCAAAAAGCCGCCCAAGTGCGGTGGCCGTTGCCCCCATTATGATAAATACGAGCGAAAACCCGCCGATAAAAAACAATACCGGTATCAGGGATTTAAATGGTTGAACCTTTACCTGTGTGCCGGGCTCATCCGCCCCCACGCCTGTGATAAAGGACAGATACGCGGGTACTATCGGCAGGACACACGGGGCCAGAAACGTCACCACCCCTGCCGTAAAGGCTGATATATGAGTTAGTTCCAAGTTGGTCTCCTTATGCTTTACAACACGTTTTGAACGAAGTTTAGTGAGCTGACCCCACGCTATAATTGTATTGGGTCAGACAATGTTTTGTCAATACCCGGCATTCCACCGATCACGGTAAATTTGTTCTCCATCATAAGTAAGCGGTAGTTGCTTAGATTGTAATTGCTTATTTTGTTTTCATCCTTATCCCTTTTCCGTCATTCCGGCTTGCAGACTGTGTCACAATAGTAAAGCAGCCCCCCCCCC
>NZ_JBJUSG010000143.1:0-8246 GCF_046044395.1 Candidatus Magnetominusculus dajiuhuensis
TTCTCTGTAAACACGCATTCTCACTATCATTTTACCTTCACCGAGAATTGCTGACCTTATTACTTTGTCCAGTTTTTGGTGGGCGCGTATTGCCTCAAGTAAAAATCTATATGAAATATGTTAAAATGAGGCAGCGTGCAAACGAAATTCTTAGATAGGGGGGTTATCACGTGTCAAAATCAGGGGAGATGATTTCAGCAATGCGAGTAAGAGATGAGGCGGGTTTTACATTAATCGAGCTTCTGATTGTTATAGCAATAATTGGTATATTGACCGCTATCGCGGTGCCGGCGTTTATGGGGCAGCGGGAAAAATCGAAGGTGAGGGCAACTGAGTCAAGCGCCAAAGGCGCGGTTGCGGACTTACAAGCATATCTTGATGCTTACGTGGCCGGAGACCCCATTGTCACAAATAATGATATATTGGGCGGACCAGGCGCAAAGGGATGCTATGAGTTCACTAACGCCATCACCACGGGTAAAACTTGTTTAGCCATCTTCAATCAGCAAGCCAGCGTGTACCAATACCCCACATACCCGGACGGTCTGTCAGAAATTCTCAGCCTCTTTGTGAGTGCCCGTACATTGAGTGGAGACAAGAGCGCGTATACTGGTCTTCCCTTGTTCGTAACGGCATCTCCAACTGACGGACAGGTTCTTTTAAGTCCATCAGGAAGTAACTCTGTTTATATCCTTGCTTATGCCTCAAACTTAACAGCGCCAGTACTCAGCCAATTAGTAGTCAGCCGATAATTAATAAAATGGGGCATATGTCCTTTTTGTTGACATTAGTGATATGGTAAGATAGGAGACGGGGTGCTGGAGTGCGGGGGGATTATACTACCGGCAATGGAGGGGTTAGTATGTGCCTGGGCGAGCAATTTGGGGACGATTTGGACGAGAGGACAGATGGCGAGCAACAGTCTTGCCCAGAGGACAGGGACATAAACGATATAAAATACCTGCTCTTAACCGGTAAGGGTAAAAAAAGGGATATACGGAGGATTATTTTATGCGGCGGCATCATTTAACCCGGCATCATCAGAGCAGACGGCCGGATTCACCGGAGTGTGCACCTAAGGCTGCGAGGTAGATATGGAAATAAAATTTAAAAAACTATTCCCCTCAGCAAAACAACCGCGCCGCGCATACGACACAGACGCCGGGTTTGACTTGTTCAGCGTTGAGGATTGTATAGTTAATAGAAACGGCATAACCATTATTCCTACCGGCATTGCCGTAGAAATACCACCAGGCTATGAAATGCAGATACGCCCGCGGTCAGGGCTGGCGGCTTTATATGGTTTTGTGGTAGTTAATTCGCCCGGCACTATTGACTCCGGCTATCGCGGCGAAATCAAAGTTATCGCGTGTTTGGTCGGCAGCAATGAATCCCTTCATGTCCACAAAGGAGAGGGTATAGCACAGGCCGTTATATACAAACTGCCCGACGTCTCTTTTGTGGAAGTGGAGACCTTAAGCGATTCGGCCAGAGGAACAAAAGGTATGGGAAGCACAGGATGACGGGCCAGTCAGGGAGGCCGTGATTATGTCTATGACAGCCCTGATATTATCCTTCATAACGGGGGCGGTATCGTTTGTATGGCTTAACGTAGTGTTTACGAGAAATGGATTGAGCAGGGGGCTTGCCATGTTTTTATCGTCCACCGTTGGCAGCCTTGTATCAGGCGTCGTGTATTACGCGGCAGACGCCTTATTTTAACAAAGCAATTGTTTGTCCCAAACAGTCCCCGACTTGCGGCTATCGCCCGAGCTATGATACCATCTTTACTCTATGAAGAGCGCGTTTGTCATATCCGCCCTGCAAAGCGGCGCGGGGAAGACCACGGCGGCCCTGGCGCTGATGGCCGCCCTCACACGCATGGGCCGTCGCGTGCAACCGTTTAAGACAGGCCCGGACTTCATTGACCCTGGCCTGCACCGCGCCCTGACCGGCGTGCCCTCGTGGAATCTTGACAGGTGGATGTGCGGCGATGACTACGTCAGACATCTGTTTGCCGCGAAATCAAACGCCACCGACGTATGTATCATAGAGGGGGCGATGGGACTATTTGACGGAGGGGCGGCTTCGGCAGCCGAAACCGCAAAATTCCTCTCCCTTGCGGTGGTTATCGCCCTTGACGTAAGGGGAACCGCCGAGACCGCGGCGGCCCTGGTCAAGGGAATCGAGGCCTTCGACCCCGAACTGACGCTGGCCGGTGTAATTCTCAACAGGACAGGGAGCGACAGACACTACCGCAGGGTCAAACAGGCCATAGAGGCGCACTGCAGGTGCAAGGTGCTTGGATTTCTCCCTGCTGAGCCGCAGATACGCATACCTGAGCGCCACCTCGGCCTGTACACGGCTGAGGACGGTGTGATAAACGCTGAATTCGCTCAAAAACTTGCCTCTGCCGCCCACGCCGGTATCCACATCGAAGAACTTCTCATGGCCTCGGCCATTAATAGTCCGCCTGTTTATATACCCGCGCCATCTCCGCCGCCACACCCCAACGCCCCGCGCATAGGTGTGGCCCGTGACAGCGCCTTCTGTTTTTATTACGAAGACAACTTCGATTCCCTCTCTGCCGCCGGGGCAGAGATAGTCTTTTTCAGCCCTATAAACGACGACAAAATCCCCAATGGCGTAGGGACGGTCTATCTCGGCGGCGGCTACCCTGAACTCTACGCTGAAAGGCTCTCCTCAAACCGGAACATGCTTCGCTCAATGAGAGACTTCGCCCTCAGAGGGGGGGCAATCTACGCCGAGTGCGGTGGGTTTATGTATCTTACCCAAGGCATTGTTGACCTCAACGGGCATATCTTCCCGATGGCCGACATATTTCCCGTAAAGACGAAAATGGCAAAGAAAAGGGTTAAACTAGGCTATAGAGAGGTGACGCTCACATCAGATTCAATACTGGGGAAAAAAGGTGCCAAACTCAGAGGACACGAGTTCCACTATTCAGAAATGGAGGATATGCCGCCCTCTGTGGAAACCATATACGATAGCCACGAGGGGACAACCGGCTACAGGGTAAAAAACTGTACAGCCGGCTATGTACACCTGCACTTTGCGAGTAATCCACAAATAGCCGGGGCTTTTTATTTAGCCGCGGCCACAGGGGTTACTGCCAATACCTGAGCCGGGGCATGAACAGGGGCCGCAACAGGGGCTTGGGCAGCTTGCGGTGACTTCTGCTTCAGTCCTTCGGGGTAATAGTTATTCTGAGGATTCCAGAGCATCCAACCGTTGGAGCCAAACTGTTCTGCGGCTTTTATCTGTTCTCTGACTGGCTCTCCCTTGAAGAATCTCCTGTCGTAGGCGTAATCTCTAAAGGCCTGTATCCAGGGCCTGAAGCGATTGGTGGCCAGTTGAGTGCGCTCTTGCGCCCTCTTAAGGGATAGATAGACTATTTTATTAGGATTCTGGACAGGATTCCTATAGCCAGGGATTCCAAACTGAAACCCTGATGGGTAGAGCATTGGTGACAGGTAGTCGGGGACGCCGGCGAGGTTCTCAATTTTTTGGCCGATTTGCGTATCGTCAAGATTCCAGCACGCATATCCGAATATGTCCGCGCCAAGATACACGTTATATGGGGCAAGTCTCCTTTTGGCCTCCTGAAGAAAACCGGTGACCGCCTTTACCCTGGCCTCCTCAGTGCTTGGTTTGGAAAACTTGGGTTTCAACGAATCGGGAAACCTCACATAATCAAACTGTATCTCGTCAAATCCGCTTTGGGCGGCCTCAACGGCTATATCAATATTGTAGTCCCACACCTCTTTTCTGAAGGGGTCAACCCATGCTAGTTTCTCTCTATCTCGCCAGAGGTCTCCGCCCTGTGTTTTTACAGCAAGTTCATGCCTTGCCTGGGCCAGCGGATTGTCCTTAAAAACAACTATGCGCGCAATTAAATATATGCCTTTATCCTTGAAAGTCTTTACCATTTCCTTCAGGTCTTTAACAAGAATCACCTTCTGCCCGCCTATTTCAGCGGCAAGCGGGATGGCGCTCTTGTAGTTCAGCACACCCCAGTCGGTCTTTACGTCAATTACAAGGGCATTGATTTCTGTATCTTCTATTAGTTTCAGGGCGGCGTTTCGCAGTTTCTTGCTGGACGCTCCATACATGGATAAATAGAGAGCCTTAGGTACAAAAGGCCTTAAGGGTATCTCCATTGCGGCGGCACCCTGCGGAGGGACACCCTCGCCCCTCATGTACCCTGGAGACTTCACCAATATTTTGCTTGCCGGAGCCTTAACACTGACAACGCCAGCCTCGTTTGTCAGAAGTGTCGTGGTGTTGTCCACAAGCACTGAGGCATTCATTATTGGTTTCTTCGACACGGAATCTACAACTTTTACGTCCAGCGCATACGCATCGTTAAACAAAAGCACCACGACAAACAGTACTGCTGCAAAATATTCGGCTATTGATCTCATACAATTCTCACCCTCTGTTTTATTTAGAATTTTAATCAATTCCCTGTTAACAACCTCTCAAACGACTTCCCCTGGTTCGCATTTTCAAGAAGGAATCGCGGCAGCGACATCATATTGTCGCCACTTCTGACTGGCCGCCTCTCAATAGAAAACGCGGCCACATATCCCGCCTCAGACGCCTTGCCCGACAGGTAGTCGTCGTATATCCCGAACGGCCACGCGAGCAGGTCTATTTTTGTGCCAAACTCCTTTTCGAGCTTATCCTTAGATTTCTTTAACTGAGTCTCCACGACTTTTTCATATTCTTTTTTGTCCAGCCTCTTCTTTTCTACTTTGAAATTTGGATGCCAGTACGTATGGGATTGAAGGTCGAAAAGGCCAGTCTCTTTCAGCTCTTTGAGCTGGTTCCATGTCATAGCGTATGAGGCGTTTGAGATGGCCGAAGGGTAGATGAAAAGGGTAACAGGTATCTGGTATTTCCTTACAAGCGGGAGCATATCGGTGTAGATGGATTTATGGCCGTCATCTGCGACAATGACCACACTGTGCGGTGGAAGGGGTTTATTGTTTTTCAGGCAGTCAATAACCTGCCTTAGCGGGATTACCGTGTAGCCGTTTTGCCTGAGATATTTTAAGTGCGATTCAAAAACAGGAGTCGTTATAGTCATACTGTCAGCAACAGTTGGCCCAAGCCGGTGATAAAGCAATATCGGAACCCCCGTCCCTGATGTAACGGCCTTGTCCGCGGAGGCCGCGGCAAAAGAGCCGGTAATAAACAAAAAAACAACCGCCGTTAAGACAATTTTCGTGCTAATTCTCGTGTATCTCATATCAAACCCCCTCCTCAACATAACCCCGTTATCTTATACAATATTTACAAATTCTGCAAGCTATTTGTTTTCGGCGTAAAAATATTTCCGAACCGCAAGACGCACACATCTCTTTACGCAAGGCATTTTAATTAAAAGTAGTCGCGTACCAGCTCTCTCAGGGATTTCTCAAGGACGGTGTCTTCAGCTTTGCTTGTCTTGTCGTATAGTTCGGCAGATAGGCCTATGAAGACTTCCAACAGCTCAGGGTCAAAGTGTTTCCCTGAACCTTCTTTTAGTATCCCTATGGATTTTTCATAAGAGTACGGCTCTTTATAAGGGCGTTTCGACGTGAGGGCGTCAAACACATCGGCTATCGAAAATATTCTTGCGGTAATTGGTATGTCTTCCCCTGCAAGCCGCCCCAAATAGCCGTTTCCGTCATATTTCTCGTGATGATATACCACCACGGCAACCGCGTCTGTGAGCCACGCATATCTTCCCACTATATCTATGCCATGAAGGACGTGAGTTTTCATCTGGTCAAACTCCTCTTCGGTGAGTTTGTCTGGTTTTAGCAAAATATTGTCCGATATTGCAATTTTCCCTATATCATGGAGAAATGAACCCTTTATCAGGCTTCGCATCTCGTCTTCTTTTAGGCTCAGGGCGGCGCCAAGCGTGACGGCATAAATCGTAACCCGATAGTTGTGGCTGTTTGTGTCGCTGTCCCTTTTAGCAATGGCGCTGCCTAGTGACTCAAGCATCCCGATGTTGGCGTCTGACAGGTCGCCCGTGAGTTTTATCAAATCCTTATTCAACGACATGACTATCGGATAAAAGATAATCGCCGTTACAAAAACTGCCAAAACAACTATAAGTAAAGACCCGGTCAGCAGATTCCTGATATCTTTCATTGTATGGTCATCCGCGCGATACACGCCCTCGAAATAACCGTATTTCTTGTTATCATTGTCAAACAGCGGCACAACAAACTGTAAGAAGATTCGACCGCCTATGAAAAACTTGTTATAGGTGACATTGTCGGTAAACAAAGAAGAGTGGTCTTTCGATTCGATGTATTTCTCGCTCTTTTCTATTGCATCGGCGTCTTTAGAAGAGACTTCGTAGAGCTTTTCACGTTTGGCGTTGTAGAGTTCGACGGCGATGAAATGGGCCATTTCGATGTGCCGGTTGAGTTTTTTGATCATTGTGCCACGCTCTTGTTCGGTTGCGTTTAGTGAAAAATACTGTTTATCATGTAATAGCGGTTTAGATTCGGCTAAGGCAAGGTCTTCAACGAAATCGTCAATCTCTTCAAGCTTGACAAAAAATACCACCACCCCTAATACAACAGACAACACAACCCAGCCCAGAAGCAGACGCGCTATCAGCTTTCTGTGTATATTTCTTGTTACTACCATCTATTCGTAATATCCAGTCATAGGCCCTCATGATACATCCTGTTTGTTAAAATCCCTTATCACTATGAGACCGACCGGAATAAACACAACCACTATCTGAGCTATTTCAATAGCCAGAGTTCTGAGGCCGCCAACGAGCGGCAGCCCAAACTCAATAGACAAAACATGGAGAGATTACGGGTGAAGGGGGGTTACCCCCCTTCGTCTTTAAGGTTATCTCCTTGCCTTCTTATGTGCGTCCTTTATCGTTGACAGTAATTTATTTATATCTACGGGTTTCTCGAAATATGCAAACGCCCCAAGCGCGGTGGCCATCTCCCTGTCTTGTTCTGTGCCGTGTCCTGTGAGGATTATTACCTCCACGCGGGGATTTTTTTGCTTTATCACCCTTAGCACGTCAAGGCCGCTTATCCCGTCCATTTTCAAATCAAGCACCAGAACCTCCGGCATCTCCTCATCAATGAAGCTGAGCGCGTCCTCCCCACTGAACACCGCGGCGGTTCCTATATCGCGCAGTTGCAATCTGTTTGAGAGAGTCAGGGCAAAATCCTTCTCATCATCAACGACAAGTACCTTAGATGGCAGCTCAAAGTCATATTTTCTATATATCTCATCGTTAAAATCAGGCCCCGGCGCAACGGCCACCGCCCCTACACCCTCAACGGCCACGGCGATGCCGATTAACTCCGCCTCAAGTTTTTTCAACCGCATAGTATATTTATTAACAACGATAGTGAGAGCGCCGTCCTTTGAGGTTACCGTTACGTCGTGGCCCTCTTCAATAAGGCGCAGCTTCACCTTTGAGGCCAGCCTAAAGTCAGCCATCGCAGAGGATTGCCCTGAGGCGTTGTCTATGGCAATCTTCTCAGCGTTTTCCATTATCAGCGACAATGCCTGCTCAGTGGATACCTTATCCGTTGGGATTAAGATGTCATACAGGCTGCTGTCCCAGGGGGCTTTTCTGGATAGGAATTGAGTAAGGGTGTTGAGTTCGTTATCAAGGGTTTGAATCTTTAATAAGGCATCCTTTTCCGAAAGGCTCTCTGCTTTTGCCGCTTCAAGCCTCCTGCTTTGTATATCAGAGATAGTGCATACGCGCAGGACATGATAGATGTTAAAAGGGATCAAATGGGCTGAGAAACCCTCGTATATGACCATATCGTCAGGAAGAGATTCAGAGAGCGCTATCTGAATATAAGTCAGGAGTCTTTGTTTTTCGTGGGTAAAGTTATTAAATACTGACGGCTTATGGTACAGTGCCCTGGTGAGCTTTGCCAGCGGAACGTTAAACTGCCTGGATGCCCGTTCAATGATGGTACCCTCCGCTAAATAAGCGTAACCACCTCTTTCAGCGAGCTTTCCCTCAAAATCCCCGCTTAAAGAATACGCACCTTTGAATAACGCTATAATCGCCATATATAGTTCATCTCTGCAATATTGGCGGCTCCCACTTTTCAGCCGCCAGGCCCTATAATACTTTACGGGCTAACATAAAGTCAACTTATCGAATACCCATGTCGTACCAAAGTAGAAATGTCCTATTCTTACCAAAATAGAAATGTCCTATT
>NZ_JBJUSG010000144.1:0-8232 GCF_046044395.1 Candidatus Magnetominusculus dajiuhuensis
AAAGCACGGGGGCTTTTAACTCTTTTCGCTTCTCTATGTCGGTTATAGGGCTCCCGTTCTGTGTTGATAAATATCATGGGCATACGGTATAATGAAGACATGAGCATAATAACGATACCCAGGATACTGAGAGAGAAATTAGGCGACGAGGGCGCTGATGCCTTCGTTAAGTCATTAACGAATCTGAAACTGCCTCTCGCAAGGATTTAGCTATTAAAGAAGACATGCTGCGACTGGAATCCAAACTAACTGAGCGTATGACTAAGATAGAGGGCGAATTAACACTTATCAAATGGATGATGGGCATTATGCTTGCCGGTGTCATATCGCTTGTTATGAAAGCGTTTTTCATGCACTGACGCAGCTATTCCATAATCCTAAACGGCATAGGCACAAACGTTACTATAAATATGGCAAGTGAAATTGCCGCCATCTTTTTTCTTGATGGCTCCAGTGGGATTTCATTGAAAATCACGGGCGGGTGTCTCAGGCCCAGCACAACCATCAGCGCCGCCCAGAACAGCCACCCATTCCAATACTCTATCCCCATTAGGGCCAGACACACTACCAACACCCTGGAAATCCATATGTTGCTCCCCCCGGCAAACGCATACATTATATGCCCACCGTCAAGTTGCCCTATCGGTATCAGATTCAGCGACGTGACAAAAAACCCAAGCCACCCGGCAAAGGCAACCGGACTTAACATCACATCATACCCCTGTGGAGGTGTGCCAACTATCAGCTTCGTAAGTAATGAAAACAACAGCGAATCCCCTAAAACCATCCCCATCTTATTATTTACTAAGCCAATCTCCGAATAAAACAGCCCGCCAACAACCGCCACAATAGAAATAATAAAACCCGCAATCGGCCCGGACGCCCCTATGTCCATCAGGGCAGTGCGCGTGCGAATCGGGGATTTCATCTTGATAAACGCCCCAAACGTGCCAATAGGTGACAGAGGGGCCGGAATAAAATACGGCAGCGTGGCCGCAGTGTGATGTCTTATTGACGAATAATAATGGGCCAACTCATGTACCATCAGAATCGTAAGCAGCGTTAACGCAAACGGCAGCCCCTCGTAAAACCTCCACGGCTCATCTAAGGGATTTATGTCCTTTTGTAACATTCCGGCAAGCAGCGTGGTAAGCAAGGTCGCAACAAATAAGATAACGTGAAGTGGTGTGAGGCCCTTCAGCAGCGCACCACAGGGAGGTGTGACCTCTTCCTGCGTATAGTGATATATAGAATCAATGTCCGGGGTCTCATCTGCCATAACTAATTAATTTTAACACTAATCGTGCCATATTGTTCAATAGCACAGCGATATTTTTAAAAAATTATTTCCCCTCTGAGGTCATACTCTTCAGCGTCTGTTATCTGAATAGTAACAAAATCACCTGTGTTGAAATCCCCTGGGGTGTCCTCAATAAATACGCAGCCGTCTATTTCCGGGGCATGGCAGTATAAGCGGGCAAGGGCAACACCTTCTTGTACATCGTCAACTATCCCCCTGAATTGTCTTCCAATCAGCGCGCGGTTTTTCTCATATGATATTTCAGCCTGCAGAAACATTATCTCTTCTACCCGTTTGAGTGTGGTCTTCTTAGAGACTTTCTTTGGCATCTCAAATGCCGCGGTGCCCTGTTCGTCCGAGTAGGCAAAGACGCCGAGCCTGTCAAATTTCACCTCTTCCACAAACGATAAGAGCCTCCTGAAATCCCTGGCGCTCTCACCGGGGAATCCCGCCATCAGCGTAGTCCTCAGACACACCCCCGGTAGTTGTGAGCGTATTGTGTCAAATAATCCGAGATAATAGCCGCGCGACCCCGCCCGCCCCATAGCCCTTAATATGCCGTCTTCGGAGTGCTGAATAGGAATATCAAGATATTTCAATACCTTGTCGTTCCTTTTGATACAATCAATGAGTGCGTCGTCAACCGATGTGGGATATAAGTACATGAGACGAATCCAGAAATCCCCATCCAAAGAGGCGAGGGCGTCTATGAGTGCTACGAGGCTCTCCCCCGTGTCCATCCCATAAGAGGCCGCGTCCTGGGCCACCAGTATAAGCTCCTTTTTGTTTTCGTTGAGGTGAGTTCTGGCCTCTTCTATTACGCGGTCGGCGGCAGTGCTCTTAAAGCGCCCGCGGATTGAGGGTATGGCGCAAAAGCGGCAGCCACGGTTGCAGCCGTCGGCTATCTTCAGGTATGCGTATGGCGGGGAGGGTGGACTGATTTGCTGGTGCGTCCCTGCGCGCGGCACTGCCGCGGTGGTCTTCACCTCTTTGCAATACGCAACTATGGCCGACTCTTGTCCCACACCGAAGATGGCGTCAATCTCCGGTATTTCCTTTACCAGTTCATCTTTATATCTCTGTGCGAGGCATCCAAAGACGAGGAGTTTTTTCCCGTTGGCCTTTAGCGCCGCGAGTTCCAGGATTTCGTTTATTGACTCACGCCTTGCGTCTTCGATAAACCCGCATGTGTTTACAAGTATGACGTCTGAGTCCTCAGGCGTCTCTGTGTAAAGAAAACCCTCGGCGGCAAATAACCGCTCAAGGCTTTGGGAGTCGGCCTGATTCTTTGGGCAGCCAAGCGTGACTACTGATACTGTTGGTGATGACGTGTAAGGAGAGGCCTCTTTGGTACTTGGTTCGGCTGCTGTCTCACCAATGTTTTTACCATCTGAGGTCTTGACATCTTTAAGCAAATACGTTACACTAATAGTAGAAGCCCGTTGCCCCATATGTGGCGCGCTGCCAGAGATGGTATCGTCCATATGCGCTAAATAGGAGGTAGCGGGCTTTTCTATTTCTGTTAGGTTGTGGTCGTAAAATAGTTTGCCGTCATTGGTTTCTTTCACTGTCATTTTTACCCGATAAAGATGTTTGCCTACCTCTAAAGGAGCATAAAATATATGTATGTTTTTTATATTTGGGTCGTTATTCCTGTCTGGCCGTGTCTCACCTAAAACAGCATTTTCTATTAATTCAGGGATTGCCCTAATAGCCTTAACGTGGTTAAATATGGCCGCCCGTTTACCGCTTAATACTTTATCTATCCCGTTGGCGGTTATGGCTATATCCCATCCCGTATCTTTGTTGACGAAATATTTTCCTACAATCTTGTTGTCTTTAACCCAATTCCTGACATCTCTGTCCGCCTCTTTAAGCCCTCCTCTAAACACCTTATCATCAAGCCTTGTTACTTTAACGTCTGGTTTTGACATATATGAGTTAAACGACGGCCTCATGCCGCGGTTTCGCGGGTTTTTTTTCTGTCCCTGAAACGAAAGATGCAGAGCATTATATAGTAACTCAGGACACCGCTGATTAACGAGACAACTGTCGAACCCACGAAAAAGGGCAGCAGAAAAACATTTAACTCGTGCACCACATTTGAAAACGTAATATGGCCAAAATCAAGCGCCAGCATACTCAAATCCATACCAAGGAGCCTTATCCCTACCCATGTGCCAAACGTGTAGATAGGCACGATGGTCAATGGATTCGTGACATAGACGCCTGTAATCGTGGCAGGCTTGTTGAGCTTAAACGCCCATGCCGCAAATATGCCTAAAAACGTGTGTATCCCAAAAAGCGGCGACATCCCTATCATTGTCCCAACGCCAAAAGACGCCGCCATCTTTGACGGCGAATCGTGCTGGCCCATAAGTGACCTGAACATTCCCTTAAGTTTTAAAATGCTCATAGCCGCAGTCCATCAAGTCAACAGATTTGTTGTTTTTGCTGATTAAGACGAGCCGATCGTCTGTTACGTCGCCGATATAGTGTGCCGTATCTATATCATCGGCAGAGGTAAACAGGCACTCATAGTCCTCGCCTCCGCACAGGCTGAAACTGAGTGGGTCTGTATTACCCAAAAAAGCCGCCGCGCTTAGCATCTGGCCAGACATTGGAATCTTGCTTTCGTATAACATTGCCCCAACGCCGCTGTCCTGACAAAGCCGTCGAATATCAAGCGCAAGGCCGTCGCTTATGTCCATCATGGCCGTAACCGCCGCCCCGCCGAACTCCGGCCTGATGACCTTGGGCATCAGGTGTCGCTTGAGCAGTGGATTCATTATCTCCCACGGCAAGGGCTTATCTGCGCGTTGCCCTTTTTCAATTGCAATAGGGGCCATGATTTTTTTCAGCAGCTCAAGGCCGCAGGCAGAGTCCCCAAGCGCACCAGTGACATATATCTTATCACCGGCACGAGCGCCATTTCTTGATATAGGCGTGTCAGCATGGCCAAGCACTATGCCCGTTACCACAATCCCTGAGTGGCAGGAGGTAATGTCACCCCCGATAAGTACAGCGCCGTAGAGGTTTAACGCGTCCTTTACACCAGACAAAAACTTCCTTGCAAAATCGTCTGAGGTGCCGGGGGGAAACGATGTCGTCAGCAAAAACCAATCCGGTGTGCCGCCCATCGCGTATATATCGCTTACGTTGACAGAGACCAGCTTAAATCCCACCTGATATGCCGTGGCAAAGGCCATGTCAAAATGAACCCCTTCGCACATTGTATCGGCACTGATAAGCATATTCCCGCCGCCAACCCGCACGACGGCCGCGTCATCGCCGATGCCTATCGCAAGATCGTTTCTTAATGAACCCTTAGAGAACTCATCCCGTATATACCTGACAAGCGCAAGTTCCCCCACCTGCTGCCGCTTCACGCGCCGCTTTGCGGTGTCGCCTGAGAGAGAAGTCATTGCTTACCGTTTTCGGCCTTATCCTTTTTTCCCTTAGCGGTATCATTAATCAGCGCAATGCCCAGCACCTGGTCCATTGTCTCTACGAATATGAACTCCATATCCTTTTTGATATATTTAGGAATATCCTCAAGGTCTTTTTCGTTTCGCTTGGGGACTATTATCTTCTTGATTCCCATGCGTTTAGCGGCGAGGGATTTCTCTTTCAGGCCGCCTATGGCAAGCACCGTACCGCGCAGGGTAACCTCTCCGGTCATGGCAATGTTCTTGTGGATTGGTTTTCCAGTCAGGGCGGAGGCGATGGCCGTTGTGAGCGTTATACCGGCAGACGGGCCGTCTTTGGGGATGGCCCCGGCGGGGACGTGTATATGAACATCTTTTTTAGAGAACAAGTCGTCGCTTATGTCCAGCTCTTTTGCCCTTGAGCGTACATAGGAAAGGGCTGCCTGAGCCGATTCCTTCATGATGTCGCCAAGCTGCCCCGTAATGGTCAGACTCCCCTTTCCCTTCATCGTAATGGCCTCTACATATATTATATCGCCACCGGCCTCAGTCCACGCCAGCCCTGTGGCCACGCCTACCTCGTCTTTTTTCATCTCCTCCTCAGGCAGAAAACGCGGCGGCCCCATGAACTTGTGCAAGTTTTTATTCGATATGACGAACTTCTTTTTCTTCCCCTCGGCTATCTGCTTTGCTACCTTTCGGCACAGGGTTGCAATGGAGCGCTCAAGATTCCTCACCCCCGCCTCTCTTGTGTACTGGGCAATCAACATGAGAAGGGCTGGCCCTGAGATTTTCATTATATGTTTTCCAATACCATGCTCGCTAAACTGTTTGGGAATAAGATAGTTCCCCGCTATGCCAACCTTTTCCTCCGACGTGTAGCCGGAAAGGTGAATAAGCTCCATCCTGTCTCTCAGAGGACTTGGTATCGTGTCTGTGATATTGCCGGTCGTTATAAACATGACGTGCGTAAGGTCAAACGGCACACCCAGATAGTGGTCAACGAAGGAGTTGTTTTGCTCCGGGT
Organism: Candidatus Magnetominusculus dajiuhuensis; assembly: GCF_046044395.1. Classification (NCBI taxonomy): domain Bacteria; kingdom Pseudomonadati; phylum Nitrospirota; class Nitrospiria; order Nitrospirales; family Nitrospiraceae; genus Candidatus Magnetominusculus; species Candidatus Magnetominusculus dajiuhuensis. The sequence continues at coordinate 5,756 of NZ_JBJUSG010000144.1, forward strand.
CGAGCACCTCAAGCAGAGCCGATGAGGGGTCGCCCCTGAAATCAGTACCGATTTTATCCACTTCGTCAAGCATAAACACAGGGTTATTCATACCGGCCTGTTTGATGCCCTGGATAATCCTACCGGGAAGCGCCCCGACATACGTGCGCCTGTGTCCTCTTATCTCGGCCTCGTCTCTTACGCCACCGAGGGAGATTCGCACGAACTCACGCCCCAGTGAGCGCGCTATGGACTTCCCAAGGGATGTCTTCCCTACGCCCGGAGGGCCAATAAAACACAGTATCGGGCCTTTCATTTTGGGATTTAGTTTCCTTACGCTGAGGTACTCTAAGATTCTCTCTTTAATTTTTTCAAGGTCGTAGTGGTCATCGTTGAGGACTTTCTTCGCCACCTTTATGTTCAAATTGTCCTTCGTGGATTTAGACCACGGCAGCTCCACAAGCCAATCCAGATATGTGCGCACGGTGGCCGCCTCAGCGCTGTCGGGGTGCATCTTCTCAAGCCTCTTCAACTGCTTTTCGGCCTCGGTTAGAACCTTCTCAGGCATCTTGGCTTCAAGGATTTTCTTTTTGAATTCCCTGATTTCCTCCATCTTTTCGTCTATATCGCCGAGTTCTTTTTGTATAGCCTTGAGCTGCTCTCTGAGAAAATACTCGCGCTGTGTCTTGTCTATCTCTCCTCTGGCCTCGGTCTGGATTTTCTGTTGCACGATAAGCAGCTCTATTTCGCGGTTCAGCACTTCGCTGACCTTTTTTAGTCTTTCCACCGGGTCATCTATTTCGAGGATGCGCTGGGCCTGGTCGGTCTTAAGCCCAATGTTGGAGGCAACAAGGTCGCCCAGCCTGCCCGGGTCGTCAAGGTTCTCTATGACTATCATAATGTCCGGTAGGATGGTCTTTCCCAAGGACAGCGTCTTATCAATCTGTTCTTTGACGTTTCGTATCAGGGCCTCTATTTCAAGTGTGATGACCTCAGGTTTGCGTTCCTCAATCTTTTCAATACTGGCCACATAGATGCCGTCCTTTTCAGTTATATTAAGACATCTGGCCTTGGCAAGCCCCTGAACAAGGATTTTCACCCGCCCGTCCGGCAGTTTGAGCATTCTCATTATCAACCCAACCGTGCCGACGCTGAAGAGGTCGTCTGTCTCAGGATTTTCTATGTTTAAATCCTTCTGTGTCAGCAGCATTATCATCCTGTTCGTATTTAAAGAATAATCTATGGCGCTGATGGACTTCTCCCTGCCTACAAACAGGGGGAGTATCATATATGGAAATACCACAATGTCACGCACTGGCAGTATTGGCAGTGTGTCCGGTACCTCTATCTCTTTTTCATCTTTTTTATCGTCTTGCCCCATTGTCACTCCTTTATAACTCTGATTTGGAAAACTCTGTCCTTTATCTTTGGGAATTTCAGTGTGATAACACCGTCCTTATAAACCGCCGCCGCTGACGATGTATTTACCCTTATCGGCAGTTTTATCATCCGCCTGAAGGTCTCGTGAGTCCTTTCCATACAAAGGAAACGGCAATTATCTGTTGACAACTTGCTCCTTATACCCTCAATCACAACTATGTCGTCATATACCTTCAACGACATGTCATCAATATCCACGCCGGGCAGGTCTATCTCAAACACCAGCGCGTCGGCGGTCTCATAAATATCCATAGGCGGAAGCGGTATGGCGGTCTCAGCCGCACAAAATATCCTTTCCTCTTGTCTATTTTTCAAGCTGTTTCCTCATCATACACTAAGTTATACTTCAACTATCCCGACAGTCATCTCAACCCTGTCCTTAGGGTTGTCGCGCACATCCCTGGGTACAGAGACAATCTTATCAACGACATCCAGGCCCTCGACTACCTCTCCGAACACCGTATATTGCCCGTCAAGAAACGGGGAATCGGCAACGCAGATAAAAAACTGCGAACCGGCTGAATCCGGGTGCTGCGCCCTTGCCATTGAAAGAATACCGCGCTTGTGCGATATAGGGCTGAATTCGGCCTTTACCGTGTGGCCAGGGCCGCCCATGCCGTGGTTTGATTTGTCGTGGTCTTTTGTGTTGGGGTCGCCGCCCTGAATCATGAACCCAGGTATAACGCGGTGGAAGGTCGTGCCGTCATAAAAACCCTTTTTTGCCAGTTCAATGAAATTATTGACATGGTTTGGCGCAGTCTCAGGATAAAATTTCAGACTAATCCTGCCAAAGCCCGTCTCTATTACCGCGTGTTCTTCTGCCATTTCTACTATCTCCTTTTTTTAGTTGCGGCTGTGAAAAAATATTACCCGAACGAAATAAACAGCATGTTAACCGGCAGCCCTCACATTCCCGCTCTCTACACTGCCGCCGACCATTTATAAGTGTAGTAAAAATACCTTAACGGCGTCAACATCTTTTTTCTTTGCTGTTAATACGGTGGAGCCCAAGCTCCGATATAGAAATTTGCACCTATTGATAAAAGGGTTTTTGAAAG
>NZ_JBJUSG010000145.1:0-8218 GCF_046044395.1 Candidatus Magnetominusculus dajiuhuensis
AAAGCGGAGCTGACCAAATCTATAAACACCATCACAAACTACTACACAGAGCGCGGCTATGCAACCGCAATGGTAAACCCAGCTGTGTTTCCTAATGAAACCTCACTAGGCGTAAAGGTCAATCTCAAGGTCGAAGAGGGCAAGGTCTATAAAATCGGTACGATAGAATTTGCCGACAACACAAAGACTCGAGACAAGGTGCTCAGACGTGAGATGGCAATAAATGAAGGGGATACATTTGACAGCAAGAAGATAAAGCGGAGCCTTCAAAACATCAAAAATCTCGACTACTTCGATACCGTCGATGTAGCTCCAAAACCACAGCCCGACTCAGATATAGTTGATGTAGACGTTAAGGTTAAGGAAAAGATGACGGGCTTTGTAAGCGTTGGCGGCGGCTATAGCTCAGTTGACAAGATGATAGGTATGATACAACTTACCCAGTCAAACCTGTTCGGCACGGGAGACTATGCAAAGATAGCGTTAGAGGGCGGCGGCTCTAAGCTGTATGAGTTGACGTATAAGCACCCGTGGTTTCTGGATAAACCATATACGATAAGCGGAAGTCTGTATAGTTTAGACAAAAAATACATTGATTACAGCCGCAAGGCAACCGGTATAGTGGTAGGCGTTAACAAGAAATTCTGGGATTACTGGGATGCCGGTCTGTCCTATCGTTTTGAGGGCGTTACCGTACATGACGTCAGCAACACGGCCTCGCGCCTGATTATAGAACAGGAAGGATATGCAACGACAGGCAGCATCACGCCATCCATATCGCGCGACACCAGAGATAGTTACATTGACCCCACAACCGGCTCGAGAAACAGTGCGTATTTTACTTTTGCCGGCGCGTTAGGGTCTAACCACTACATAAAAGGCGGCATTGACTCCCTGTGGTTTTTTCCCTTTTTAGGACCTACAACCTACTCTATAAGGGGAAGATACGGCTACGCCTCCGGCTATGGCGGGAACGAGCTGCCGTTGTATGAAAGATTCTACGTTGGCGGTATATCCACAATCAGAGGCGTGGACTTCGGCCGTGCCGGTCCGCGTGACTGGGATGGCACGTACATTGGAGGTACAAGCCAGTTACTGTTAAATAACGAGGTTATATTTCCTATATTCCCCGAGATAAAATTAAAGGGTGTATATTTTGTTGACATAGGGTCTGCCCTTGGAAATGGGACGACATTGTCGGATATCAAATATACTACCGGCGCTGGCGTTCGCTGGATTTCCCCGTTTGGCCCGATACGCCTTGAGTATGGCGTGAATCTTAAACGAACCAACGGGGACTCTTTTGGTAAATTTGAGTTTTCTTTTGGGAGTTTCTTTTAGTCGGAGTGCCCCCATTTGGTTGCTAAAATATGATGTAATAGGGTATCATATCTTTTGGTATCATAGAGTTGATACTGTGAAAAATACTTAGGAGGAAAAATGAAGAAAGTTTCGATGGTGTTAGTAATGGCAGTTGCGCTCATCTTTACCGCAACAGCGGCGATGGCGCAGCAGAATGCAAAAATCGGTTTCGTCGACATTCAGAAGGTGATTAATGACTCAGAGCCTGGTAAAAAGGCAAAAGAGGCGCTTGAGGTACACATAAAAGGTCACCAGACTAAAATCGAGGAAAAGGAAAAGGCAATAGACACTATGAAGGCCGATTTAGAGAAAAAAGGCTCTGCCCTTTCCGAAGACGCAAAGAAGAAAAAGCAGGATGAGATGGCAACAGCAGTCAGAGACTTGAAGAGAATGGCCGCCGAGGCTCAGGAAGAGGTGAGAAAAAAAGAGGCCGACCTGACAAAAGATGTCTTTTCAGATATAAGGAGCATAATTCGCCAAATTGGAAAGGATGATGGATATACAGCAATCCTGGAAAGCGGTGCCGTGCTGTATTCCATGGATAGTGTTGATCTGACAGACAAGATTGTAAAGAAACTCAACGATCTGAAGAAAAAATAGCTGGTCGTATGAAGCTCATCGAAATTGCCGATATGTTGGGTGGCCGCATCACAAGCGGCCACGACATAGAGATTAGCGGGGTGTGCGGTGTTAATGACGCTAAAAATGGTCAAATCACATATCTCACCGATCCGAAGCTCACCGGCAGGCTTATAAACTCTCAGGCAAGCGCCGTGCTTATCAAGCGCACCCATCCTGATATAAGGATTCATCAGGTTGTCATTGACAACCCCTCTACGGCGTTTTCAAAGCTCCTGAGACTGTTTTATTCAAAGCCATTTACGGCGTTTGGGGTGATAGCTGGCGCTTATATCTCAGAAGGTGTAACTCTGGGTAAGGACATCAGCATATATCCCGGGGCGTATATCTGCCATGGGGCTTCAATTGGAGAAAAAACGGTCATACATCCTGGCGTTTTTATAGGTGAAAATACGATTATCGGACAGGAGTGTATAATTTATCCCAACGTGTCTATACTCGAATCTGTGACAATAGGCAGCCGCGTCATAATTCAGCCCGGGGCAGTGATAGGCTCAGATGGTTTTGGCTATGAAATGGACGCAGGGCGGTTCGTAAAAATCCCGCAAGTAGGTACTGTCATAATAGATGACGATGTGGAAATAGGGGCAAACACAACCATAGACAGGGCTACTACTGGAGCTACAAAAATAGGAGCCGGCACAAAGATAGATAATCTCGTCCAAATTGCACATAACGTAGAGATTGGTCAAAATTCAATCCTGATAGCCCAGTCAGGGATTGCCGGGAGTTCTACGCTTGGCAACTATGTCGTACTTGCCGGTCAGGTTGGTATTGCAGACCATGTGGAAATTGAAGCCGGCACGAGGGTCGGCGCACAGTCCGGCGTAATGGAAGATCTTAAGAAAGGCGCTTACATGGGTTCACCCTCACTGCCCCATTTACAATATAAAAGATCGCACATCTTGTTTGCAAAACTGCCGGAACTCAATGAAAGGATCAGTTCATTAGAAAAACAACTGGCTGAGATTACCAAAGACAAAAATACCTAAGGCCCGTGTAATGGGTTTAGAAATATACGCCGGAGGACTTTGCACTATGATAAATATAATGGAGATAATGAAAACACTGCCACATAGATACCCCTTTCTGATGGTCGATAAGGTAATCGAGCTGGTGCCTGGTGAAAGCGCCATTGGGATAAAAAATGTAACGATAAACGAGCCGTTTTTCCAGGGACACTTTCCCGGGAATCCCGTAATGCCGGGCGTGTTAATCGTTGAAGCACTGGCGCAGGTATCCGGAATTTTAGCATTTAAATCTGGAGTAGAAGGCAATACCGTCTATTTTATGTCCATAGAAAAGGCCAAGTTCAGAAAACCGGTGCTGCCAGGAGACTGCCTGAAACTCATAATAAAGTCACTCCAGAAGCGCGGCAAGGTCTGGAGATTTTCTGGCCGAGCGGAAGTCGATGACAACACAGTGGCAGAGGCTGAATTCACGGCAATGGTAACCGATGTAAAAGACCTCGACGGCGTGGAGGACAAATAACCATGCAGATACACCCCACAGCCATCGTCGGTGCTGATACCGAAATCGACGACCATGCAGTCATCGGCCCGTTTTGCATAATCGGCGATGGCGTTAAAATAGCCAAAGGCACACGCTTAATATCAAATATCGTAATTGATGAAAACACTGAGATAGGCGGCAACTGTGTCATTCATCCATTTGCCGGCATTGGGTTTCCTCCGCAGGATTTAAAATATGATGGCAGAAAAACAGGCGTTAAAATCGGCAACGATACAATAATCAGAGAATATTCGACAATACATAGGGCATCTGTAGGCGGAGATGGCATAACAGAAATAGGTGACAGCTGCTTCATCATGGCATATGTTCATATTGCCCACGACTGTAAGGTAGGAAGCCACGTAGTAATGGCAAACGCGGCCACGCTTGCCGGACATGTCGAAGTCGAAGACCATGCGGTCATCGGCGGCATTGTAGCCGTACACCAGTTCACAAGAATCGGCGCATACTCTATGGTTGGCGGCTTTAGCGGGATTGGTCAGGACGTCCCACCCTTTACGATTGCCTCAGGGGCAAGGGCAAAACTCTACGGCCTCAACAGCATTGGCTTAAAACGAAAAGGGTTCTCTGACGAGCAGATTCAGAATCTGAAAAAGGCATATAAGATTCTCTTCCGTGACAAACTCACTTTAAAAGAGGCCATAAAACAGGTCGAACATGATCTTGAGATGACAGACGAGATAAAAAGGCTAATTGAGTTTATATCGAACAATAAAAGGGGAATATGCCGCAAGACATAGAGAACAAGACGCTTGGCCTGATTGCCGGCATGGGATATCTGCCTATGGCAGTTGCGCAAGAGGCGCGCCACCAGGGCTATAGGGTGTTTGCGGTTGGGCTTGAGCCGGTGGTTGACGAGGCTGCCCTCAGGGGTTATGTCGATGACTTAACCTTAGTAAATGTGGCCAAACTCGGCACATTGATTAAGACACTAAAAGGGGCAGGCCTGACCGAGGCCGTTATGGCTGGCAAGGTGCCAAAGTCCCTTCTCTATAAAAATAAGACGATGCCGGATATGAGGGCAGTGACTTTTCTGTTGAAATTAAAGGACAATAACGACGATTCTATTCTCAACGCACTGGTTGAGGAGTTTGCCTCTGAGGGCATAACCATGCGAAACATAACAGACTTCACATCGGGGATGATAACCCCTGTAGGGCTTTTGACAAAGAAAGGGCTATCGAAGGACGAGCAAAAGGACATTGATTTTGGCTTTCCACTAGCGAAGGAAATCGGGCGTCTTGACATCGGGCAGACCATAGTGATAAAGGGACGGGCTGTCATGGCGGTAGAGGCAATCGAGGGCACTGACATGGCCATCAGAAGAGGCGGTGAGCTAGCTGGCAGCGGTGCTGTCGTAATAAAAACCAGCAAACCTAATCAGGACAAGCGTTTCGACTATCCAGCTATCGGGCTTGACACTATAGCCGCAATGAAGGAAGTAAAGGCCAGGGTGCTGGGTCTTGAGGCTGGCAACACGCTGATAGTCCAAAAAGATGCGGTTATTAAAGAGGCCCAAGCGGCCGGAATCTCTATAATAGGAGTGAAATATTAGACCATGTTAAATTACCTGAAAAACACTACACTGTCAACCGCGGCACTTGCCGTATTACTCTTAACCTTGCTGCCACACACATCACAGGCGGTTAATCTAAGTTTCCTGCCGTTTAAAAAAACAGAAATGGCAAGGGTCTTCAACACCACCCCTGTAGCACTACCAGCTTCTGAAAATGCCGCTGGAAAGATACAAATAGGTCCGCAGGGGGCAGACGTTACATATAACGAAGACGGCGACATAATCTTCACAGGCATGGACAAGGGCGGAAAGAAGTGGCAGTTTCAAACCGCAAACTTTACAAAAACTGATGGCTATAAGGCCGAAACGGCAGACCTTGATGGAAACGGAATCACTGACCTGATAGTCTATGTACCAATAATGGGTGTGCCCCCTGCCCCTGAGTATGAGCTAATGACCCTGATGTTCGACTCTAGTGGTGCCCCTATTCCTTTTAGCTCACCTGGTTATCTCCAGAGGCTATTTGACTTTAACAAAGACAAAAGGGCTGAGTTTCTGCACATCACCTATGACTACAACTACTGGATTGCCACGCTGTACGAGGCCGAGGGCGCCAGGTGGAAGGCCGTAAATTCCATCAAAGGGCCAGAGGGCAGACGGACTTTCCCCATGTATTTTTCGTTTACTAATCAGAGAAGTGTACCGCCGCCCGGGACATATCCATTTGCCTTTGATGTCTCAAACACCACGGCACACGCCGCCGGGCGTATTATGTCCTATAAATGGGGGAAGGACGACCACCAGTCTGACGCCGTATTTGTCGTCATCAGTACCAGCGACGGCAAAACACTGACCTGTAAGAATCCATTTTCTGCCATATTGATAGAAAACGAAACAGAAAGGACAATCGTCACCTCCTCGGCAAGCAGGGATGCGGTAATCACTGCCCTGAATGACATCATCAATGACAATTACAATTTGAAATTTTTCGGATTCAATCAAAACGCCGCAGGACCGGCCGCCTGCGTGTCGTCGCTGATATGGGCCAAAAAATAGCCATCTCACTATCTTTTTTTGTTAACGCGGGCTTTCTGAGATGGAGTTAACGTAAGATGCAACGGCGGCAGAGCTTTCTTGCGTATTTCATAGACATATGTGTCGATAACGCTATCGCAGCCGGCAGCGAAGAAATCCTCAGGGGTAAGCTGACCGTTTTGGTTTATGAAGGATTTAAGACCTTGCTCTTTAGCATTGCCAACTGGCTCAATACAATCGAGGGAAATGTTGAAATAGACCATGAACAACTTAAAGAGCTGCTTGTAAATTTCGGCATATCCAGAGGGCTTGACCCCGACGAAACACACGAGGCAGCAGCAATCATCTCAGAGACAATCGATGCTGAAAATATACACGCGATTATCGATGAGATAGTGATGAACTTTAACGACTATACACCAAATGAACAGCAGATAACATACGCTTATGACCGGCTGCAGATGGCCTGGGACATACTGGGAGACAAAAAAAGGGCAGTAGAGTACGCCATCATGGTGCTTGAACTAGACCTCAGGACATATGGGGAGTCGCACCCGTCGATAGCCGATAGATTCAACAACATTGCAATGGCGCTCTATCGCATAGGAAATTATAGTAAGGCAGTGGATTATTTCCAGAAGGCGTTGCAGGTTGACCTTGAGTTATACGGACAAGGCAGCCAGCGCACGGTCGGCAGGTACAACAACATAGGGATGGCGCTAAGGAGCGCCGGGCAGGCCGCAGCCGCAATCGAATACTATGAAAAGGCCTTAGAGCTGGATAAAATCCTCTTAGGCGGCACACACCCCGCCGTCTCTATGCTCTATAACAATATAGGGCTGGCCTGGGGTGTGCTTGGCAACGCTCAAAAGGCGATAGAGTATTATAACTTGGCTATCTCAACCGCAGGGGCACGTTTCGATGAGGAAAACTCCGACATCGCTGCCATATACTGCAACATGGGATTAGCGTGGCGTGCGTTGGGGCAAACAGATAAATCTATAGACAGTTATACGAAGGCCCTTGAGATAGATATAAAAATCTACGGCAGTGCAAGCGTAAACACGGCAAAGGACTATTCAAATCTCGGCACGGCGTGGAGCATTAAAAGAGACTTTAAAAAGGCTATAGATTATTACACGCGCGCGCTGGAGATAGACTTAGAAATACTTGGGGAGAGTCATCCAGATATCGCAGTAGACTATAACAACATAGGGATGGCGTGGTGCTCGATGGGGTATCTTTATAGAGGGATAGACTACTATATGAAGGCAATAAAGATAGATGTCAGCTTTTATGGTGAGAATCACGCCTCGGTAGCCACAAGATATAACAATCTGGGACTGGCGTGGAGGAGTCTTGGTGAACTCCAAAAGGCAATAGATTACTACGGCATAGCGCTAAAGATAGACATAAGCGTACATGGCGAAAACCACCAGAGCGTAGGCCGGGATTTTAACAACCTTGGATCTGCGTGGTCAGAAAAAGGAGACAGGGAAAAAGGCCTCGAATATTACACAAGGGCACTTCAAATCTTCACCGAAACCTATGGCGCTGACCATTCCAATACAGTAACAGTCAGAGAGAATCTAAAATCCATAAGTTGAAACAACGTAAGCGTCTAAATAACTACACCAGTTGATTTACCTAGTACACCTCTGTCGACATATTGCGGCTGCAGGGATTTATAATTATAGAAAAAGCAGTTCACTCTGATAAACTGAGGTATCATCAGGCTTTTTCGATTAAAAGCACTCACCTGAAAGTAGGCAAAGTGTTGCTTCCGCAGATGCCGTAATCCTTCGTAAAATAAGGATATAAGCCAGTATTCGCTGTTTTCCACTGCTTTTTATAGGATTATACCCTGATAGAAAACCCATGCCGGATTACATGCATCTTTGCCGGTACTATGTCCAGCTTCTCAGATACCTCTTGTCCTATGTGGCTTAGATGGCTTTCACATGCACATAACTGCCCCCAGCCAGATACACTCGAATATTCGACGCCCCCTGATATATCATCTGTCCAATGTCTCCAGCAGAAGCTGAAGTGTGGCAGGGTTGAACCCGTCCCTGATTTCTATGCAATATCTTGTTCCTATCTTCAGGTTTAGAGAAGGACTTGATTTCTCTA
>NZ_JBJUSG010000146.1:0-7887 GCF_046044395.1 Candidatus Magnetominusculus dajiuhuensis
TTCTCTGTAAACACGCATTCTCACTATCATTTTACCTTCACCGAGAATTGCTGGCAATCTTTGCATCCATGCAGTTGACATACGCCGCCGAATAGTTTTAAATTGGGATAGATTGTTGCGTTAGCAGTGGAAATGCCAATCGTCTGCCCCTGCCATTTAAGGGGCATATCTTCTGTTATGAGAGCTGTACTATGCGTTTGTATTTAAAGGCGGGCGATAAGGTAACACACCTTCACTCTGCGGCGTGGGGAGTGGGCGAGGTCGTCGAAGAAAGGCACTCAGTCCTTGCCGGTGGGTTTTGTTTTGTCAGGATAAGTTTTGAAGACGGCGAAGACCGGTCATTTATCAACGACCTTGATCATCAGTGTTGCTGCTATTACACTGGCATTCGTGTGCTATACTAAGACATGAGTGGTGGCCCTTCATTAAGTTTTTCACCGTTAGAGACCCCTATTGGATGGATTTATGTCGTCTCAGACGGGGTTTTTGTGACTGAAATCGCGTTTGAGAGGCCGCCATATCCAGAGGGACAGGCCGGGGGCGATGCGGCCATACAGCTTCAGGAGTATTTTAAAGGTGAGAGGTTTGTCTTTGACGCCGCAATAAATCCCGGTAGGGTTTCCGCGTTTTACACGGTTGTATATAAGGCCTTGGGAGAAATCCCGTACGGCGTTACATGTTCATACAAGAAACTCGCCGAAAGGGCGGGCAGGCCCTCCGCGGCTCGGGCAGTAGGACAGGCAATGCGCAACAACCCCATACCGATTATCCTGCCCTGCCACAGGGTAATTGCCTCAGACGGCTCATTAGGCGGCTATTCGGGTGGTGTGGCTATCAAAGAGAAACTCCTCGCCCTTGAAAGACAATACGCAATTACCCGCAAGGATACAGCGACATGGACGCCGAATCACTAAGGAATTTTATTGAAAATGCCGCTGGCAGGCCGGTAGCCCTTACGCTCACCAATAACTCTACGAGTATGTTATCACTAAGGCATGGCCCTAAGGGGGATATATACATCCGCATACACCGCATGTTTTTGGATGCCGGGGCCGCGGTCATCAAAGAGATTGCTGATTTTGTTATCAACCGGGGGAAAAGAACCCCCCTGATTCGGGAGTTTATCAGGAATAACCATAGCAGCCCTGAAAAACCTGCAAGGAGACAACCCGCCATCACCCACGAGGGGAAACATCACAATCTTAAACTCATTTACGATTGTCTAAACGAAGAGTATTTTAACAGACGCCTCGCCCTTGACATTACATGGGGCAGGAGGCAGACTAAAACCGTTTATCGAATAAGACGCCTTGGGAGCTGCAACAGCGCCAGCAGCCTGATAACAATACACAGGGCACTTGATAAGCCCACTGTGCCGCGATATTTTGTAGAATACGTGGTATATCACGAAATGTTGCACGCGGCACTTGGCATAAAGCTGAAAAATGGAAGACGCTCCATCCACGGCAGGGATTTTAAACTCAGGGAAAGGCAGTTCAGGGATTTCGACAGGGCGATAAACTTCCTGAAATACAAACTCTGATGCGAGAATAGGGGTGCAGGGGGGTTACCTCCCTGCGTCTTTAATCCTTTACAGCCGAGACACAAAAAGCAGGCCCGTTGGGGTGGCTTGTGTGGTCGAAGCCGATTTGAAAACCACCGTAGCCAAAGTGCTTTAAACACAAAAGTATGTCCTCTCTGGTCATCCAATAGCTGTACGGGGAGCTTCCGCCGCAGAAGGATACACAATCAAGGGCGCTATGGTAGTTCTGCTTATAAAGAACGTGTGAAAATCCCATGTATTCGCTCTCTACTGAATCCGCACCGTCGAAATGCCCTAAGGCGGTAGGGTTTCCCTCAACAAGGGCCTTGTCATAATAATGTGTCCAGAGCATCACCTTATTCGATACCCTTGAGATCAGATATATTAATTCGGCTGGGTTTACCATGTGATAGAGAACACCACTTGCTATGCAGACATCGAACGTGTCTGAGGCGCTTTTGAGATAGTCAACAAAATTGCCAAGCATGAAGTGTGAACTCTTCATGTCGTATATCTCTTTCACAATGAGACATTTCAGAAAAGAACGGGTGTTCATCTCTATGGCAAGAATGAAGTCAGCGCCGCGTTTGTCCATCATATAGGTATGGGCGGCCTCAAATGGGCCGAGTTCAAGGACACGTGTCCCCTTAAAGCTCCCGAATTGCTCCTCGGTCCAGGGGATGCGGGCGTCGTTGAAGAGTTCGTCCTTCCCGGCGGTAAGCCCATCGCAGGGAAGCTTTGATATCCATTCGCCCTTAAATATATCAATGGCCGTTTGTGCAGACGGGGCGGCGTTAATGTATTCGTCGAGTATGTTCATGAAGGCTGCCCGATATGAATGGCATGAACGGGGCAGTTCTCCTCTGCGGCCTCGCAGCACCCGGCGTAGTCACAGCCGTCAGGGTCAATAATTTGTGATTTGCCGATGGCCTCATCAACAAAAAAGACCGCCGGACATATCTCCTCGCACCTGCCGCATCCTATACATGTGTCTTCGTCTATTTCGATGTGCATGACTACAAGTATAGCATAAAACTGGAATTGCCGACACGGGTTTTTTTATCGGGGGCGGGGGTAATCTTAAACGCCTTTTTCCACTGTCCTGCCTGCTACGGCGAGTTTGTTAAGGGCATTGATATACGCCTTGGCGGAGGCCACGATAATGTCCGGGTCTGAGGCGCTTGCGCGCACTATGCGGCTATCCTCTTCCAACAGCACCATCACCTCGCCGAGGGCGTCTGTGCCGCCGGTCAGCCCTTTTATCTCATATTTCTTCAACTCGCTCTTTGTCCCCGTCAATTCTTTTATGGCGTTATATACCGCGTCAACAGGGCCGTCTCCCGTGCCTTCCATTTCCCTCATCTCGCCCCTGATTGAGAGTTTTATTTTTGCCGCCGGCTTTTGCCCCGTACCGCTTACCACATATAACGACGAAAAAGAATAAACATTGCTTTCTTTTGTAATCTCATCCGTTATGAGGGCCTCTATGTCCTCGTCAAATATGTGCTTTTTCTGGTCGCAGAGGGCCTTAAAACGCTCAAACGCCTTATTAATTTCCTCTTCTGTCAAAGACTGAAACCCTATCGCCGATAGTCTGTCCTTAAAGGCGTGCCGCCCGGAGTGCTTGCCCAGTATGAGTTTGCTTTTTGGGATACCTATCTCTTCGGGGTTGAGAATCTCATAAGTAGAGCGTTCCTTCAGGAAACCGTCCTGATGAATGCCCGATTCGTGGGCGAAGGCGTTGTCCCCAACTATGGCCTTATTCGGCTGAACTGTCATGCCGGTAATTCTTGAGACCATCTTGCTTGTCTTATATATCTCACGCGTGTTTATCCTCGTGTCGGCGTCGAAAAACTTTGGCCTCGTCTTTAATGCCATTACTATTTCCTCTAATGAGGCGTTGCCTGCGCGTTCTCCTATGCCGTTTATCGTACACTCTACCTGCCCGGCACCACTCAGTACGGCTGAGATAGAGTTGGCCACGCCAAGTCCAAGGTCGTTGTGGCAGTGAATTGAAATCACGGCCTTATCAACATTAGGTACCCTGTCCATTAAATATGCGATGAGTTGGCTGTATTCCTGTGGAACTGTGTATCCAACCGTGTCAGGAATGTTTACCGTCGTTGCCCCCGCCTTTATCACATCCTCTGTAACACGGCAGAGATAGTCCCAGTCTGAGCGCGTGGCGTCCTCGGCGGAGAACTCTACGTCGTTCGTGTATTTACGCGCGTGCCGCACTGCCTTAACAGACATTGCAAGCACCGCCTCTCTGTCCATCTTCAGCTTATACTTCAGGTGAATGTCGCTGGTGGCTATGACTATATGAATCCTGCCGCTTTCGGCATTTTTTACCGCCCCGGCAACACGGTCTATGTCCTTTTCCACCGCCCGTGCAAGGCCGCAGACTGTAACGCCTTTGACCTCGTCTGCGATTCTTTTTACGGCATCGAAATCCCCCTGGCTCGTTATGGGAAAACCGGCCTCAATTATATCAACATTGAGCCGTGCCAGTTGCCGTGCGATTTTAAGTTTCTCCTCCACGTTCATCGTAGCCCCGGGGGACTGCTCTCCGTCTCTTAGTGTCGTATCGAATACCTTAATTATCCTCACTGCGTGCCCCCCGTGGTGTTTCGGTTCGGTCTTGTCTTCCTCGTGTAAAGCAAATAAGAATTTTCCACTATTCCCGCCAGTAAATACAAAATTGCAAGCGCAAAGAGGGCAATCGGCGGATGCATAACGATAACCGACAGGAGTACTATGAGAAGGACAAGGAAAATAAACGGTTTTCTCGTCTTTAAATTCAGCTCCTTCGCGCCGTGGAACCTTAGAGTGCTTATCATAAACACGGCAAGCACCACTGTCAAAATCAATACGAAAACACTCTTGCCGGGAGAACTACCCCACATTGTATGGTAAAAAATCACATACGTGGCTAAAATAGTCGCCGCCGCGGGTATAGGCATACCAGTGAAATGCTTACTCTCTGTGGAGACCATCTGAACATTATATCTTGCAAGACGCAGCGCCCCGCAACTTGCATAGAGAAACGCCGCCGCCCAGCCAATACGCCCAAAAGGCGCCAGCGCCCAGCTAAAGACCATCACCGCCGGAGCAATTCCAAAGGCAACCTGATCAGAGAGGGAATCCAGCTCTATGCCGAATCTCGACGTGCTGTTGGTAATCCTTGCCGTCCAGCCGTCCAGGCCGTCAAATATATTAGCTATCATTATTGCCCAGCCAGCATAGACAAACTCCCCCTTCAGTGATGAGATTATGGAGTAGAAACCAAAAAACATCCCGCAAAGGGTCAGGGCATTGGGCAATATGTAAACCCCACGCTTCATTACACGCCTTCTCCTTCCGGGCTGACATCGTCACATCGGGCGATTACGGTCACGCCTGCAAGCACCTTGTCCCCCTGCTTTACAACCACCTTAGCTGCCAGAGGCAGATAAATATCCACCCTTGAGCTGAACTTTATAATGCCGTAGCGCTGACCCTGTTTGAGTGTATCACCTGGCCTTACCCTGCACACGGCGCGTCTGGCTATTGAGCCTGCCACCTGTCTGAGCAGGATGTCTCCTTTTTTTGTCTTCATTACCATTGCGATGTTGTCGTTTTTGAGCGAGGCCTCATCCAGAAAGGCCTTCTTAAAGCTCCCCGGCGTGTGCTTTACGCTCATAACCTCGCCGTCACAGGGGGCGCGGTTGACGTGTACGTTTAACGGCGACATGAATATGCTTATCTTCCTCACATCCTTCTTCAGAAACTCCTCTTCTTTCACCTCAATGACAAGGAGAATCTTCCCGTCAGCCGGTGAGATAACGGCACCGCCGTCGGTGGGTGTTACTCGCTCCGGGTCCCTGAAAAAGTACAACATAAAGAGGGTAATAGCAAACGGTATAGCCGTAATCCAGTTCTTCAGGGTAATGAATACAGCAACGGTGGCGGCGACTGCCCCAAGTATGAACGGCCGCCCTTCAGGAGCAAATTTAACCATAATTTTCCTTGTTGTATTTTATTTGAACAATTTCCACTCCGCATATTATATTATATAGCTGTCATTAAATGCCAGACCGCTAATATATTAGGAGGAGGAAATGATGTCAGGAAAGCTGTTGTTGGCGTTCATAATAGTGCTTCTGGCCGCCGCGAGTTGCTTCGCCGCCTATGAGACGGACAGTTGCCACGACCTTTATGACATATACGGCGGCTGCTTCAAACAAGGGAAGGCAATAGCCAAAATAAAGTGCAAGGCCCTCGCCGATGAACTATGGCAACATTTTCTTGACAAGGCGACAACCCCAAAGGAAGAGCAAATCTCTGGCGCGGTTGCCGATATTTGCGAGGATGGCTGTCTTGACGCCATAGAAAAGGGCGAGCCTCTTTCTATTCATTCCTTCAGAGAGCAGTACTGTAAATAATATTGTAAGGAGAGCGCAATGCGATATTCGAAGTTACTAATCCCGACACTCAAGGAAACCCCCTCCGAGGCTGAGGCCATTAGCCATATACTGATGATTCGCGGCGGGTACATCAGGCAGCTTGCCGCCGGGTTGTATATCTCGCTGCCCTTGTTTGTGCGGGTAATGGAAAAGATAAACACGATAATCCGGCAGGAGATGAGCAGAATCGGGGCGCAGGAGCTGTCCATGCCCGTGCTGCACCCGGCCGAGGTGTGGCAGAAGACCGGCAGATGGGATGCTATCGGCGATGAGATGTTTCGCCTTAAAGACAGGACAGACCGCGATATGTGCCTTGCCATGACGCACGAGGAGATAATGACATGGCTTGCGGCAAAGGAACTGCGCTCATATCGGGATTTGCCCCAGATGTGGTATCAGATTCAGACGAAACTGCGCGACGAGGCCCGCCCCAAAAGCGGCATTCTGCGCACGCGGGAATTCATAATGAAAGATAGTTACAGTTTTGACGCCGATGAGGCCGGGCTGAATGAGAGCTATAAGCTGCACGCGGCGGCCTATCACAGGATATTTGCCCGCTGCGGCTTACTATTTTATCAGGTAGAGTCTGACCCCGGCATGATGGGCGGCACTACGGCTCACGAGTTCATGGCCCCAAGCGACGCCGGTGAGGACGAAATTGCCCTGTGTGGCAGGTGCGGCTATGCGGCGAATGTGGAGCTTGCCGTCAGTGTACCGCCTGAGCATCCCACTGTTGACATGCCATTTGAGGAGGTCTATACGCCGGACAAGAAATCTGTCAACGAGGTATCTGAGTTTCTCAAACTACCGCCTCATAGTTTTATTAAGAGCCTGCTTCTCATTGCAAAAGACGGCGAAAAAAATATTCCAGTGCTTGCCCTTTTGCGCGGAGACGAGGAGCTGCACGAGTTGAAGACCCAGCGCGCAATAGGCCGACAGTACAGACCGGCGCACAAAGAGGAAATCGTTGAGATTCTCGGCGTTGAGGCCGGGTTTATAGGCCCGGTAAATATGATAAATAAAGAAATCCGAGTAATCGCCTCAACAACGCTTAAAAAAGGCCTCTACGTAAGCGGCGCCAATAAAAAGGACTACCATATTAAGGGCATAAACCCGGATGTTCATTTTCAGGCGGAGTGGCACGACATCCGCGTGATAAAAGAAGACGAAAGGTGTGTGATTTGCGGCGCGCCGTTGAAAATCCGAAAGGTAATCGAGATAGGCAATATCTTTAAACTGGGAACAAAATACTCCGTGCCGCTTAACGCCGTATATCTGAACAAGGACGGGATTGAAGTCCCAATAATAATGGGGAGCTATGGCATAGGGCCGGCAAGGGTGGCGGCGGCGGCGATTGAGCAAAACAACGACGAAAACGGCATCATCTGGCCAGTGTCCATAGCCCCGTTTACGGTGCTGATACTGCCGTTAAACATCAGCGACGAGGAGACAGTAAAAACGGCTGATTTGATCTGTGCCGCCCTGAAGTCAAAGGGGATAGACTTTTTGATAGACGATAGGGACACCCGCCCGGGGATAAAATTTAAAGACGCCGATTTGACAGGCATACCGTATCAGATAATCATAGGGGCGAAAAACCTCAAAGACGGCCTCGTCGAGATAAAAAACAGGCGGACGAAAGAGACGGTCAAAGTGCCGCCGGACAACGCCGCTGAAAATATCAGCAGATTGACGGCTGTAATGTGAAATTATTATAAAGGCTATGGGAATCTTTATATGAACTGTACCACTAAAACCCTTAGTTTATCGCCGTATATTAATGCCTCATTTTTACGGTTATTAAGTATATCACTTTCACAGCATTATTTGTGTCACTGTTTATAGTAACGTAAGCGTCAAGAAAACCCCATCTTTACAGTGGGGGTAGCAGATGTCATA
>NZ_JBJUSG010000147.1:0-7883 GCF_046044395.1 Candidatus Magnetominusculus dajiuhuensis
TATGACATCTGCTACCCCCACTGTAAAGATGGGGTTTTCTTGACGCTTACGTAACAGCAACGTTTGCCTCAGCGTCCACATTATATACATTGAGCGTATCAAAGTCCGGTGATGGATCAGGTACTGTGACAAGCAGTCCGTCTGGGATAAGTTGCGGCTCAACATGTTCGGCCTCATACACATATGGAAAATCAGTAACGCTGACGGCGGCAGTTGATTCCGGTTCAATTTTACAATCTTGGAGCGGGTGTGATTCAACAAGCGGTTCTACCTGTACCGTTACTATGACGGCCGATAAAAGCGTAAAGGCAACTTTTACAACGGCAACATCTTGGACAACAAGTCAAGGCAATACTTTTACAGTAACCTCGGCTGGTGTGATTAATGGACTCCAGATAAATGCAACAGTTACAGGGTGGTTTTGGGGCGACGAATCAGACTCTTTTTACACTACGTTTTCAGCTATATCCCCAACAAATGGAACTTTTTCGACTCATAATACATGGACTACTTCAAACAAAAATTCTTATCAAATTAACGTTTCTGGCACTTTTGTCAACAGTTCGTCAATAACCGGTACGTGGTCAGCTGACGAAGAGGTTTATCTTTATGGCACGGATGGTTATTCTTTATCCGGAAGCGGCACTTGGACGGCTTGGCCGACAGGTTCACCATCATCATATACCCTGAGCGTAACGAAATCCGGCACTGGTTCTGGAACGGTTACAAGCAGCGACGGTGGGATAAGCTGCGGCTCAACATGTTCTTCGTCATACACATCAGGCACATCGGTAACGCTTACGGCAGCGGCAAACTCCGGTTCTACTTTTTCAAGCTGGAACGGATGTGATACGACAAACGGTTCTACCTGTACTGTTGCAATGTCGGCGGCTAAACAAGTTTACGCAACATTTACGGCCAACGTGGTCACTTATACAGTAACACCATCGGCAGGAGCTAACGGGACTATAAGCCCGTCAACGCCACAGACTGTAAACTCCGGCAGCACAACCAGCTTTACTGTAACACCGACATCTGGATATACGGCCTCAGTAGGTGGTTCTTGTGGTGGCACATTGGTTGGTACCACATATACGACAAATGCTATAACGGCTAATTGTACGGTAGCTGCAACGTTTACGGCATCGCCCCCTTCTTCATATACCCTGACAGTAACAAAATCCGGAACTGGTTCAGGCACCGTAACAGCGTCAAGCGGAACTCTAAGCTGGGGTGGCAACACCGGCACTGCGTCATACACATCGGGCACATCAGTAACGCTTACCGCGGCAGCATCGTCACCGTCGCCTTCGCCAACACCAACGCCTACCCCAAATCCAAATACTTATACACTGACCGTAAACAAATATTCCTTCGGCGGAGCGGGTTCAGGCACTGTAACAAGCAGCCCCTCAGGGATAAGTTGCGGATCAACCTGTTCGGCATCATATGCGATGGGCACATCTGTAACACTAACAGCAACGCCCTCGTCCGGTTCTTATTTAATGGACTGGATCGGTTGTCCTCAAACAACCGATTATTATAAATGCATCTTCAATATGTCAGGAGATAGAGAGGTTGATCCAACTTTTGCGTCAATTAATCAAGGGTTTCAAGAAACCCTGAGCGTAACGAAATCCGGCACTGGTTCAGGAGCTGTAACAAGCAGCCCCTCAGGGATAAGTTGCGGATCAACCTGTTCGGCATCATATGCGATGGGCACATCTGTAACACTAACGGCAACGGCGGATTCTGGATCTACTTTTACGTCTTGGTCAGGTTCTCCAGATGGTGACTGTGTTATCACAAGTGGTTCTCAATGTACCACCATAATGCAATGGAGTCACTCTTTATCGGCAGTGTTTACATCATCAGGATCATCATATACTCTGAGCGTAACGAAGTCCGGCACTGGTTCAGGCACCGTAACAGCGTCAAGCGGAACTCTAAGCTGGAGCGGGAACACTGGCACTGCATCATACACATCGGGCACATCAGTAACGCTTACGGCGGCGGCCTCTTCTGGTTCTACTTTTTCGAGTTGGTCGGGGTGTGGTTCATCAAGCGGTGCTACCTGCACCGTTGCGATGTCGGCGGCTAAAAGCGTAACGGCAACATTTACATCGTCAGGAGGGTCATCGGACTACAACGCTGCCTCTGCGGAAATTACCGCAATCTATAATCAGTATGCCTCGTTCTTTGGAACTAAATCTGGAAGCATAGTTACGGGAACATCCGGTTCAGCCACATACTACGTTCAATGGTTTACCAACGGCGCTGCCCTTGTGGCATGGACAGATGGAACTATGTATACTTATTACAACGGCACTTGGTACGCCTTAGGGGTAGTGTGGAACAATGCCACTGCGGCAAACACGATGATTAACACGATATATAGTCAATATGCTTCATGGTTTGGGACAACATCGGGAGGCATTCTTACAGGAACAAACAATTCCGCCACATATTACGTCCAATGGTTCACCAACGGCGCTGCCCTTGTGGCCTTTACAGATGGAAATATGTATGTTTATTACAATGGCAACTGGTATGCCTTAGGGGTAAACTGGAAGTAAGAATAAGCGCGTAGTATAAGTCCTGAATACAGTTGAATTGATTGGCAATGGCGGCTTAGTGGCCGCCATTCGCTTTATTATCAGGGAGGTGGGCGGCATGGTTATAACCCAGAATAGGCAAAATCATCATAAAACAACCATTTAAGGGACGATTCTGGACAACAGACGGTGTCATAATTGCGCAGAATAATTCGTATTGCATTGTCGGTAATTATTGTCGAAAAGTTATCCCAAGTTGTGGACAATGAGTAATATAAGTAAGTCTGTCATTCCTGCGAAAGCAGGAATCCAGGAACACCGTTCCACTGTGTGATGATATTCTTCAATAAGTTGCATTATTCATCGGCGCTTTCATTTATTATTAAGTTGTTCCATGCTTAAAACTACTGGATTCCTGCTTTCGCAGGAATGACAGACTAAAGAATATGAAATCTTTGACCTCATTTAGGTATTAGAAAAAAGTCATAGGTCGAAATGTCAATGCAGTGATAGACATATAACTATGTGTTTTACATGTTTTGACTTTTTTTGTAAAAAGTAATTGTGACGCAGTCTGCAAGCCGGAATGACGGGAAGGGACAAGGATGGCAACAACCTAAGCGACTACCGCTTACTTATGATGGAGAACAAATTTATCGCGCCGGATAAGCCCCTTATTACCTGACACACTGCTCAAGTATTGAGAACTTCTTCTCATCTGCGTCTATCCCCGCGACAACGCCAATTGGAAGCACCGCGTTTGGCGTGTTATGCCCAAAATCGTTGACCTTTAGAATTGGAAAACCATACATGTCTGTGAATTCACAGAGGATATCCTCCATTTGCGGCTCATCAGGGAACTCCACCTGCATACTGTATACGAAGCCCACGACAACGCCCTTAATCGTATTGAAAACGCCATGAGATTTTAATTCATTAAAATAGGCCACGCACTGGTCTTCGGTTATGCGAAGGGCCTCAAGGATTAATATAGCGTCCTGAAAATCAGGGCAGTACTCAGTTTTCATGACTTTTAACAGGCAGCGAATGTTTCCACCGACAAGGCGTCCCTCGGCCTTCCCACCCCTTATTGTCTTACGCTGCCGCGCCTTGCGAATCTCGCCTATTTTACGGTTAACCAGCCTGTCAAGAAATTCCTTTTTCCCATAATCGGTAGGCGAGGCCACCTCAAGCATGGGATACTTGCCGAAACAGTACCTGACATCGCTGCCGTGAAACACCACCAGCGAGGTCTTCTTATGAATGGCGTTTAGTGTTACAGTTGCGTCGCTCAGTCCCATGAATATCTTAGGGTTTTCGGCGATGTCGTCCCATTTGAGATAAGGAAGGAGGTGTTGAGCGCTGTCGCCGCCCTGTGTGCAGATGATGGCGGTTATTTTTTTATTAACAAAAAACTCATTTATGTCCATTGCCCTGGCCCACGGGTCAGCAGAGCATATGTTTTTCCCCGCCTCGACGTTAAACCCCATGTTCTTTAAGAACTTTATCCCTTTTTCTAACTCCTCAAGATGGAGTTTCCCTGTAACCGGGTCAGAGGGGGAGACAAGCCCTATCGTATCTCCGGGCCTCAGCCTTTCCGGCAGCAATGGCTTGGTCATGGCTTTACGTACGCAAAGCCTTCGCTTTGGCTCCTTACTATCTCGGTTATTCCAGCCGGGACTACCTTAATAAACGGCGGGAGGGCTTCCTCAGTGAGGCACACATCCACGCCTGAACACATTTTTTTTAATGAATTGCGGCAGGCCAAAAACACTGCCCCCTCGTCAGCAAGGGCGCTCATCGCCTGAAGCCGCGAGGAATCGCTGAAAGCGGCCACCGACGGGCCATTTGCAACGACCTTTATCTCCGCCCCACCCTGCCCTACATCTTTTATCAGATTTGTAATGTTACCCAACGCCGTGTCCCACTTCTCCACCTCGTTGACATGAAACAGAACCTTTAGCAGCTTACCCATGATTGAACTCCCTGTCTCACCGGTTTCTCTTTTTTATATACACCCGTATGGGCGTACCATTAAACGGATATCCCTGTCTTATCAGTTTTTCGATATATCTCATGTGGTTGGCCTTTATGGCATCGGGATAGTTTAAAAACACCGCGAACTGGGGCGGTTCTATCGCCACCTGAGATATATAAAACACCTTTGTCTGCTTGCCCTTGTACTCTGGCAACTGTTTATTGAGCATCTCTACGTATCTGTTTAGCACGCCTGTGGTTATGCGCTTTTTTCTCTCTTTGACTATCTCGCTGACCATTGGGAAAATCTTCGTAATCCTCTTTTTCATCAGTCCCGATATAGTAATCATAGGGGCATAGTATGAGAAAGCAAACTCCTGCTCCACTGAGTCCATGAACTGGCGGTATCTCTCGTCGGGGGCCTCTATGGCGTCCCACTTGTTTATGGCCAAAATGAGGCCCTTCCCACTGCGGTCAATAAGGCTCACAATCTTCTTGTCCTGCTCGACTATTCCCTCTGTGGCGTCTATCAAAAACACCACCACGTCTGCCCGCTCAATGCTTCTTATGGCGCGCACCACAGAAAACCTCTCAAGGTCTTCAACAACATTCGGCTTTTTTCTTATTCCGGCGGTATCTATGAGCAGGTATTTCTTCCCGTAGTACGTGCATATGCTGTCAACAGAGTCCCGTGTTGTGCCGCTCATAGGGCTGACGAGCATCTTCTCTTTTCCAAGCAGGGTGTTAACCAGCGTTGATTTCCCCACGTTAGGGCGGCCTACGATAGCTATTTTGGGAAGCTCTGAGGTGAGGGTATCGCTGTGGCTGCCCTGTTTGAAACGGCTTACCACCTCGTCCATCAGCTCATCAAATCCAAGCCCACCCTCTGCCGATACCGCAAGCACCACGCCTCCCAAACTATAAAAATCAGACATTCGCTGCTCAGCCTTCTGGTTATCTATCTTGTTCACTACCCAGAGGCATTCCTTGTTGTATTTTCTGATGAGGGAGGCAAGCTCAAGGTCGCCCGGGGTCAGTCCATCTTTGCTGTCAAAGAGCTGAATCACGACATCGGCCTCGTCTATACCCATAAGGGCGTGCCTTCTCACATCGGCGATAAGTTCGTCATCTGAGCCGGTTAAAAAACCTCCCGTGTCAATAGCGATAAAGGAATGTCCTTCCCACTGCCCCTCTCCATAAATCCTGTCTCTGGTAACGCCGGGTTCGTCTTTGACTATGGCCTTTCTGCCACCGGTGATTCGGTTAAAGAGGGTTGATTTCCCCACATTTTGTCTGCCAACAATTACGACTATCGGTCTGGACATAAGTCCTTGTCTATTTCAAAAATGAAGTCTATCTCAATGGGGCTGTTCAGGGGCAGCACGCTTACGCCAACCGCGCTGCGGCAGTGCCGCCCACGCTCGCCCATGAGTTCAAAGAGCAGTTCCGATGCCCCGTTAATACCCTGTGGTTGCTCGTAAAAATCCACGGTACTGGCCACATAGCCCGTGAGCTTTACACATCGCACTATACGATTAAGATCGCCGATAGCCGCCTTAACTACCGCAAGCGCGTTTAGCACAACCTGCGCGGCGTCTTCTTTGAGCTGCTGCAACGTAATATCAACCCCCGCCTTGCCTGTTCTGATGAGCTTGCCGTCTCTCAACGGCAGCATCCCACTGAGAAACAATAAATTCCCGACGATAACCGCCGGTACATACGCGCCAAGCGGCTGAGGGACAGTGGGCAGCTCAATTCCCTTTGCCTTTAGATGTTCTTCTATATTTAAAGGACTTACAGCGCTCAAAGGCCAAGTTCCTCAGGCGTCCCGATTCTGCCAAGCACGGCGGTTGCGGCCGCCACGGCGGGATTTGCGAGGTAAACCTCTGAGCCTGTGTGTCCCATTCTGCCGACGAAGTTCCTGTTTGTGGTGGCCAATGCCCTTTCGCCCTCGGCCAAAATGCCCATATATCCGCCAAGACACGGGCCGCACGTAGGGGTTGACACGACGGCCTCGGCGTCTATGAATGTCTCAAGCAGGCCCTCCGCCATAGCGTTCTTATAAATCTCCTGAGTCGCCGGTATTACTATCATTCTGACGTTTGAGTTTACCTTGCGGCCCTTTATAACGGCGGCGGCCTCTCTGAGGTCTTCAAGACGGCCGTTAGTGCATGACCCCACCACCACCTGGTCAATTGATATTGCTGACAGCTCCTTAGCAGGGCGTGTGTTTGACGGCAGGTGTGGACAGGCCACCGTTGGCCCTATCTTTGAGCAGTCATACTCACGCACATCCGCGTAACGTGAGTCCTTGTCCGAGTCATAAAACTTGTAAGGCCTTTTGGCCCTGCCACTGACATATTCCTTTGTGATGTCATCCGGGACGATGATGCCGCTTTTACCGCCGGCCTCGATAGCCATGTTACACATGGTGAGGCGGCCATACATTGGCAGGGAGGCAATTGCCTCTCCTGTAAATTCCATCGCCATGTAGAGCGCCCCGTCAACGCCGATATCACCTATCGTGTGGAGGATGAGGTCTTTGCCTCCCACCCATTTATTTAATTTGCCGTGGTATATGAATTTCATTGATTCGGGGACTTTAAACCAGCAGCGCCCTGTTGCCATAGCCGCGGCCGCGTCGGTTGAGCCTACGCCGGTTGAAAACGCGCCAAGCGCGCCGTAAGTGCATGTGTGGCTGTCCGCGCCGATTATGCAATCACCGGGCAGGACAAGCCCTTGTTCTGGCAGCAGGGCATGTTCCACACCCATTCTTCCCACCTCAAAATACAGTGACAGCTCATGTTGCCGTGCGAATTCCTTTAGCACCTTACACTGCTCTGCCGCCTTGATGTCCTTCTGGGGGACAAAATGGTCGGGGATGAGGGCGATCTTATTTTTGTCGAACACGCCTTTGGCGCCTATTTTTTTGAATTCAGTTATTGCAATCGGGGCGGTTATGTCGTTTGCGAGGACGAGAGAAACCCCCGCGTCTATCAACTCGCCTGGAGCGACGAATTTCTTGTCGGCAGCCGCCGCCAGTATCTTCTCTGTAATAGTCATAGGCCACACCTCCGTGTTTGGAACATCGGGGTATTATAGCAGACGGCATTGTGAAATGTCACTGGGGCATGACATTGCAGCACGGTAAATTTGTTCTCTATCATAAGTAAGCTGTAGTTGCTTAGTTTATTGTCATCCTTGTCCCTTTCCGTCATTCCGGCTTGCAGACTGTGTCACAATAGTAAAGCAGCCCCCCCCCCTTTTTTTTTTGAGGTGGGGATGAGTCTGCCGCAGAGGTGTGGGGTATCAAGAATAATTACAATTCATGGGACTAAGGTTTGCCAGATG
>NZ_JBJUSG010000148.1:0-7795 GCF_046044395.1 Candidatus Magnetominusculus dajiuhuensis
CTTCTCTGTAAACACGCATTCTCACTATCATTTTACCTTCACCGAGAATTGCTGCGTATGTTGCCATTGCTGAGATGGTACAGGTATTCATTGATCTCTGTGTCCATCGTACGAGGGAGGTACTCGAATATCTTCTTATGATTCTCCGTTACGGTTATAGATACCGCATCAGGTCTGATAGAGGGGATTTCGTACCGTATGCTCCGGTATTCTATTCTAATATCAGCCATAATATATGACATCTTGTTAATTAAAACTATGTTTATTGGTGGTGCAGGAATGTAATCGTAGTGCAGTCTCATTCTTGAAAAAAGTTCATTGTGCGAATGGAGATGAACGGTGATCTTTCTTATGGATACGATAATCTTCACGTTTTGCTGCTCACGCAGCTCAGAGGATATTTTTAGTATCTCTTTCAGAAGTGCGGTTTCACCATTGAAGGATTCACATTTGTCGATGTTGTCAAAGACTATGATCAATTTTCTGTTCGCCACGACACTTATGATCTCGTTAACTACCTGGTGTGCCGTCGGGTTAGCGATATCGCTGCTCGTCAATTTCTTGAGTTGAAGCACCCTGTATATACTCTGGTACAAAAAATGGATGTCACCATCGCTTATTGCATGAAGGTCCATGATAATTACGGCTATGTCGTTTTCGCTGAAATATTTTTCGTAGTAATCAAAGAAATAATACAGGAAAGTCGATTTGCCAACCCCCGGACAGCCTACGAGTATCCTCATGGCAGGGCTATTGCCCCATGGCCTGAGCTTTTCGATGAAATCTGTAACCGGACGGGAAAGAACTTGATGGGCATTGTTCGACCTTTCCGGCAGAAGTCGCATACAATAGCTCCTGAAGGCCGTCAAGCATGTGTCAGGTAGTTTCTCTACATTCACGTAACACTGCCTCAGCATATCCTTGTTGGTGGTCATGAGCGTTGCGTCTGCCAGCCTTTCGTTTATGAGAGTTAAGTTATTTTCACCAAGAATATCGGCGAAGAAGTTGATCTTTTTCAACTCTTCATTGTTTCCTTCTGAATAGACATGCTTTTTTTTGTAATGTGCATTCAAAATGTTATCAATTATGCTTCTCATATTTTTGTCGTCTCCTTTATAGTTTATTCAAACTAACCACACCATAAAACAGCAATTTTCATGCCAGCATAATTATTTTATAACTTATTGCTTTTAAAGGGATTTAATTTTAACTCTTTAGGTGAAAATAGGAATGCTTTCCATAAAATGGTATCTGACTCCGCAGTCAGTAACTCTGTGCTTCAAATGCAAGGCACGGACTATATGAAGCCCGTGTCAATATGGGGAAAGGTAATAGCGAAAACCCTGATATACCTTCAGCGAGAATTGATGTGGTTTTCGATTTGTGCTGCAGCTCACATCATTGCAGGTTAGCCAGGTCTGCCAAATCCCCTGGCCGGCCTGTCGCGCGTTTATTGGCCTTCAGGCATTCTATGCCAATGATGTCCAGCTCAATGCCGCTGTCTGCGGTTGTTAAGCGATGTTGGTAGCAATCGGCGAATTCCACTCCGTCTATTGTCGTTATGATGTCAATACGTACCGGCGGGAACCCTAATTGAATAACATTTCCAGGGGTTTCAAAATCTTCCAATCGTAATCCAAATGAGGAAAAGCCAAAATCGTCTAAAACATGGAGTATCTTTGCAGCGTTTTCCCCTGTGTTTCTTATCCAAATATCCAAATCACCAGTATAGCGGGGGTGGCCATGGAATCCTACCGCATAGCCCCCAACAATAAGGTATTCAACCTTTTTGCCGATTAATAATCCGACAAACTCTCTGAAGTCCGGGTGTAATATCGCCATAGTATTGCTTACGGAGCATCTCAATAGCCTCAAGGCGTTCGCTCATCGGCCTGCTGCGCCAGTACTGGCAATCCGACGCCGCCGCGCCCAAAGGGACTACCTTCACATGTTTCTTTATCCTCTCCACTGCCCTTATTATGACACGAACGCGAGCCATTTTGCCAGAGACCAGACTATCCCAGGCCTGATAACCTTTCGAGACATGCCCCCGTATGAGACACCTCACACTCCTGCAAGTCCTCCGGCGTCCCTTCAAAAAGCACCGCCCCTCCGGCCTCTCCCCCCTCCGGGCCAAGGTCAACTACCCAGTCCGCCTCCCTTATGACATCCATATTGTGCTCTATCACCACTATCGTGCTGTTTAACTCCATCAGCCTTCTCAGGACACTAAGCAGCGCCTTTACGTCGTGCATGTGCAGGCCGATAGTCGGTTCGTCCAATATGTACAGAAACCCCTTGTGCGCCGCAACTCCAAGGGCCGCGCATATCTTAAGGCGCTGCGCCTCACCACCGGATAGTGTCGTTGCCGGCTGCCCCACTGTCAGATAGCCAAGCCCCACATCCTTTAAGAGCTGGAGCCTTTTTGAGATCGCCGGTTCGTCCCAAAATATGTCCGCCGCGTCATCAACACTCAGATTCAATACGTCGCTTATCGTGAGGCCCTTGTATTTTACCCGGAGCGTCTCGGCTGAATATCTCTTGCCCGCACAGTCAGGGCATTTCACGTATAAGTCCTCAAAGAAGTACATCTCAAGCTTCTGATAACCCTCGCCTTTACAGAGTTCACACCTGCCGCCCGTGACATTAAATGAGAAATGGCCGGGGCCATATCCATAGAGCTTTGCCTCTGTGGCGGAGGCGAAAATCGTTCGTATCGAATCGAAGAATTTTAAATAGGTAGCGGGATTAGACCGCGGAGACCGGCCAATTGGCGATTGGTCAACAAGGGAAACCCCCTTCAGCCTGTCAAGCCCCTTGATACCCTTATACTTAAGCGGTCTTTTGGCGTAGTTGCCGTTGAAATGTGCGGCAACCGCATGGTAGAGCGTGTCAACAACGAGGCTGCTCTTGCCGGAGCCTGAGACGCCGCTCACCACGGTAAGGGTATTTAGTGGTATGCGCAGTGTTATATCTTTGAGGTTATGCCCTTGCGCGCCGGTCAGGACAAGGGCGGGGGCTGCTGCTCCAACTGTCCTTTTGGGCGATTGCCGATAGGTGGCAGCCTTGTTGTTTAGATACCCCGATGTGATGGTGTCCGCCCTTTTAAAATCTTCAATGCTCCCACTGAATACAACGCGCCCACCCTTGCTCCCGCCTCCCGGCCCAAGCTCTATCACCCATTCGGCGGCACGGATTATCTCAGGGTCATGCTCTACGACAAGGACTGTATTGCCCTGTTTGGCGAGGCTGCTGATTATCTCCGTAATTCTCTGATTGTCACGGCTGTGAAGGCCAACCGTAGGCTCATCAAGGACGTAAAGGGCACCGGCGAGGCTGCATGACAATTGATTGGCAATATTTACACGCTGGTACTCACCGCCGGACAGCGTCATCGTCTGCCTGTCAAGCGTCAGATAATCAAGCCCCACGCGTCCTAAGAGCGTGAGTTTGTGTCTGATATGCCGTATGGCCTCCTCTATCGCCTCACGGCTGTTTATATTAGTAATTGGCGGGGCGGCAAAAAAATCAGACAGCTCTTTTACAGTCATCGCGTTCATTGAGGCTATGTCAAGCCCGTTTATCTTATAGGCGAGAACTTCCTTTTTCAATCTCGTCCCATTGCACCGCGGACAGAGGACAGGCTTTCTGTATCTGTTTAGGAACACACGCAGGTGCAGTTTATGGCGCTCCTCAGAGAGGAATTTAAAAAACGCGTTCAATCCATGGAAGGATTTCCTTACCCCCTCGTTAAGCAGCAGCCAATCCTGCTCAGACAGCTCCGCGGCAGGCTTATAAATGTCTATGCCGACGGCCTCCGCCCCCCTGAGCATCTGGGACTTCCACCAGTCAAAGGCGGGCTTCTCCCACGGGTCTATCGCCCCATCGGCAAGTGAGAGCCGACGGTTTGGTACGATTAGGTCCATGTCGCCTATGAGGATATTTCCAAACCCCTTGCACTGCGGGCAGGCCCCGACCGGGTGGTTATATGAAAATAACAGTGGCGTTGGCTCAGGCAGCGAGGCGCCGCAGGCGTCGCAGGAGTTGCCGTCTGAAAAGGACAGCCCTGTCTGGCCACCATCGCCGTATATGACAACCTTAATCGTGCCGCCGCCCTCGCGCCATGCCAGCTCTATTGAATCGGCAAGCCTTGATTCGTCCTGAATTGCCAGCCTGTCAATAAGTATGTCGTTGCTTCCCACCGCGTCGGCCATGCCGAATGTCTCTATGGACTCACCATCTCTGTGAATCCTGTAAAAACCGCGCTCTCTGAGGCCTGAAAGAGGCTCGTCTGTGCGGAACAGGACAGCCGCCCTGGAACCAGCGTGTCTTTCGATGAGGGTTTTATAGACAGAGGACGTGTCCCAGCGCGTTATTGCGGAGCCGCACTCATGGCAAAACGGCTCAGCCGCCCGCGCAAACACGACCCTCAGAAGGTCATAAACCTCTGTCACCGTGCCCACAGTAGAGCGCGAGGTCTTGACGGGATTGCGCTGAGCGAGGGCTATGGCGGGGCGGATGTTTCGCACCTCTTCAAGCTGCGGCCTGTCGAGCTTTTCAAGGAATAACTTCGCGTATGTCGAAAGGGATTCAATAAAACGCCACTGGCCCTCGGCAAATATGGTGTCAAAGGCCAGAGAGGACTTCCCTGACCCTGATACGCCGGTGATCACCACAAACTTATCGTGCGGTATCTTTACTGAGATATTCTGAAGATTGTTCTGCTTAATTCCTGTAATTTCAAGCCACTCAAAAGCTGGCATCGGGGTGTATTCCGTTAAATCTCACCATAGCTGTGAAGGCCGGACAGGAGAATATTGACGCCGAGGTATGTAAATATCACAGTGATAAATCCAATGGACGACAGCACGGCTATCTTGTTGCCGCGCCAGCCGCGCAGATACCTCGCGTGCAGATAAAAGGCATACACAAGCCATGTTATCAGAGACCATGTCTCCTTAGGGTCCCAGC
Organism: Candidatus Magnetominusculus dajiuhuensis; assembly: GCF_046044395.1. Taxonomy (NCBI): domain Bacteria; kingdom Pseudomonadati; phylum Nitrospirota; class Nitrospiria; order Nitrospirales; family Nitrospiraceae; genus Candidatus Magnetominusculus; species Candidatus Magnetominusculus dajiuhuensis. The sequence goes on from NZ_JBJUSG010000148.1 coordinate 4,972, forward strand.
TCCAATAGACCCCCCATGCCTGGTCTGCCCATATCGCCCCAAATATCAGCCCGCCAAGCGTAAAGATGGGAAACCCCACCGCCACTACCTTATAGTTTAATTCCTCAAGAAACTCCAGCGATATATCAAAGGATTTCAGCATTCGCCTCAGTACGTAACCATACCTCCATGCTGAAAATATTGCCGCAAACCCCGCTATCCAGCTCAGCAACGCGGTAGGCCCGGAGTTGCTCCTGAAGGTCGCCTTAAAGAGGTAACTCTTCATAATCTCCGCCGATGTAGCCATCATCTTAAACTTAAAATAATCAGCCCCCATTGCCGCCAACACCAGTAAAAAGACACTCCCCGCAACCGTCCAGAATATGTATGAACCCTCAGTACGCCTCTCTGTGCTCAAAACCAGATACAACATCCCCGTGGCAAACGCTATCCCAAAGGCGGCATACGCAATAAAACTCATCGTCACATGCGCCAGCAGCCAGTTGCTCTGAAGCGCGGGCACAAGGGGTTCAATCTCCTTCGATATGCCGGTTAAATCTATAAATCCAAGGGCAAGCCCGGCCAGAGGCGTTATAAATGCCCCAAACGTCCTGTTCTTGTACTTGAATTCGATTATGAGATAGCCAAGCATCAGACACCAGACGAAAAAAATCAAAGACTCATAGAGATTCGTCAGCGGTGCCCTGCCAATGCCCATGCCGTAGGACTCCACCCATCGAAGAACTAAGGCCGCCGTCTGCGATAAAAACGCGACCACCGCCACCGTCGTGGCACACACACCTACGGTCTTGTTTTTGAATATAAAATACCCTATGTAAATCATCATAGCCACAAAGTATCCGACTTCGGCTATGCCAAAAAGTATCGGGCTTCCCATTTACGTTACCTCCTTGTCGTCATACGGCACCTTCACCACTCGGCCTACGCCGGGGGGTTGTTAACCCCGCTTGGAGAGCTTTGGCGCTAACCGGTCAAAAACGGCATCAATTGTGCTGCCGTAACCAATCTTGTTTTTATTTGTAAAGGCCGCTATTTTTACGTTGACCTTTGTCTTTTCAGGCTGTAGCAATACCCATATTTTTTTGTGGCTGAGGAAAAATGCGCTGTAAAGGCCAATGGCCATAAACAGGCACCCCGCATAGACCACCCAAACGCCCGGGTCTTTTCTCACCTGAAGTCCCGTATATTGATATCCATAGTTATCTACTAATTCCACCTTGTGGCCGTCGGGCAGCTCCCATGTCTTAGGGTAGCGCTTTACTATCCAGCCAGAGGATTTCTCCTTGCCCGGCTCGGTTAATTCCACAAAGATGGCGGGATTGTTCATGTTCTCGCTGACTGTAAATGGGCGCTCGTCTTTATCAAACGAGAGGTCGGGGCTGAAGGCCGCCACCTTGCCCGTGAGTTTAGTGCCTGGGATGCTAAACGACTCCCCTACGGCGAGGGCAATCTGCCCGGGTTGCCCACCTCTTGGCGTGATGTTTAGGATAATCTGCCCGTTGACGTCCTTGCCGGGAACCACGCCATAGCTTGACTGATAAAACGTATAGCCCTTGTATTTTAATGGCGAATTTACCCCTATGGACTTTTTCAACACCGTCTTGCCGTCCTCAATAATTGAAAGCCAGCTTATGTACTCCTTTGGCATGTTGGAATTTTCGTAGAACCTGACGGCAAAGTTGTCACAGCGTACCGAATACCCAAGCGGGTGCTCATCCCCTTGTCTTGAATAGGCAACAGCGGAGGTCTCCCCCTCCGGCAGGTTCAAAAAACCGCTGAACCCCAGTGTTACGCCGATGACGGCACCGACAAGGATGATTACTATGCTGAAGTGGATTACATACACGGCATAGCGCGTATATCTGCCCTTGTGGGCGTAGAACTGGATGTCTTTCGTATTTGTGCCTGTTGCATCGGGGGTCATGCCGAGCCTTTTTAAGGCCGTTAGAACCGCAGTCTTAGCGGCTTCTATTCCACCCTCTATTGCCAGCTCCTTTTTTATCCCGTACTTATCGAAGTCCGATGCCTCTATGGGTTTAAGTGGCTCATCAACGACACGCTTTATACGCGGCAGCCTGTCTATAGAGCATATGGTCAGGTTTGCACAGAAGCAAACCAGCATCGCCGTAAACCACCACGAGTGGTACATATCAGTAAAGCCAAGTGCCGTGGCCGCCTTATACGCGGTTTGTGCGTTTCCCTGGCCGAACATCTTTGCAAAGAGTTTTATGTTTTTTTCGGGCTGGGCATTTTGTTCGACCACCGTGCCTATTATTGAAGACAGCGCTATGACGCCAAACAGCACCACCGCCAACTTCACCGAGGTAAAAAACCCCCACGCCTTCTCGATTATTGTTTTATCTGACATCAATTATCCTTTGGCGTATCGCATTGAATTTCAGAGTTTGCCCCCCACGTATTGGCCAATGACTGAGGCCGCAAGTGAAATCGGTATGTACTTGTAGTCCAGATGAACGAATGACCTCATCAGGATAACAAATGGAATCGGTAAATGTATATACAGAAACCACTTAGGCGAACGTTTTTCCTGGCGCGCCCTCAAGCGCCCGAAAGGCAGATTTATCGCAATCGCAAAGACCATCAGCACTGCAATCGCCTCCGCGTGCGACAACGACACGTTCGCTATATGTAATAAATCACTTATCTTACTTATCTCACTTGTAAGGGGGACAATGCCCATTTCATTCACCACTCTCAGGAGTTGCTTGCACAGGGGGATTCTAACAAAATAAGGCCCCAATTGTAAACCCAGGGCAATCGCATTAGAAAAATTAGGCAGAAATTGCCTACACTTTTAGCGCTG
>NZ_JBJUSG010000149.1:0-7770 GCF_046044395.1 Candidatus Magnetominusculus dajiuhuensis
AGGAATGACACGGTTTGTTGTACAGTCTCTTGTCTGCAACTTGGAATAACTTTTTGACAATAATTATCGATAATTCAATACGAATTATTTAACGTAATTGTGACACAGTCTGCAAGCCGGAATGACGGAAAGGGACAAGGATGACAACAATCTAAGCAACTACCTCTTACTTATCATGGCGAACAAATTTACCGTGACCAATGAGTGGATAGGCTGGTTACCATCTTATACAAAGACGCAGCAAAAAGAAATATCGTGATTTCCAATGATATGATCAAAAAGAAAACTTACTATTCCACGGGGTGAGGTTTCCCAATCCTCTGATTACAAACGAGCCTTTGCTTTTTCTTCTGGCCTCACAGCTTTCCGGAAGCAGCTTTTCAGCTTCGAGATACCTTGGGGTCAGTGCAACCATAGAGCCGGAGATGTCCGTAAGCGGTGAATTTATAGTAATTGTTCCACTTTGCCCGCTGATAGTCGAGGATGCGTGCAGGGCCTTTTCCTGACTCCACAAAAATACGGTGCCGGCATTGATTGTAATATCCCCGCCATATCCTGTGTCCGCGTCCGCGGAGATTGCGCTGCTGTCAAGCAAGCAGAGCGTGCCTGCTGTAACTGTAATGTTGCCGCCCTTATCTTTTCCCTTGCTTACGTTTGAGGTTATGCCGCTGTCGTTATAAAGGCGTATGTCCGCGGCGGCTATATCTATGTTGCCTCCGGTTGTATATTTCGAGGAGGTCGCTATGTCGCCGCCGTTATTCATCTGAAGCGTTTCGGCCGTTTTAACCGTAATGTTGCCGGCGTTGCCGGTACCGGTGCTTCGTGCCGTAATTAATCCGTTGTCATCTATATAAAGATTACGGCTTAGAAGCGTGACATCTCCGGCATTACCGCTGGAGTTTGTCTCACTGTAAATCCCGCTTTGATATACATCATAACCATTGGTGTAAAACCCTGATATATTAATTGAGCCTAAGGCCAGCACACTGATGTTGCCGCCGCTGCCAGTGCTTCCCGACTCTGCCGAGGTGCTGATTTTGCCGGCGTTGACGAGGGTTAGATTATTTGTCAAAATAGTTATATCTCCGGCTTTGCCACTGCCATATGTGTCGCTTAATATCCCGTTTGAATAAACATTTTTGCCGGTGCCAAAATAATTGGAAATATAGATAGAATCCGAGGCATTTATCGTAATATTGCCGGCATTCCCCGTGCTTCCGCTATCAGCAGAAGTGCTGATTGTACCGGCATTGGTAAGACTTAAATTGTTCGTTTCTATATTAATGCCGCCGGCACTGCCTTTGCCGGATGTTTCACTATATATCCCGCTTGAATAGAAACTATCGCTGCCAACGTAATAGCCCGATATATTAACAGTATCAGAAGCCTTTATGTTGATATTGCCGCCACTGCCGGTGCTTCCCGGCCTGGCAGTCGTAGTAATTAACCCGGTATTGGCAATATTCAAATTGCTTGTTTCAACGTTGATACTGCCAGCGTTGCCTATACCATCTGTTTCGCTATATATCCCGCTTGAATAAAAACCATCGCTGCCAGCGTAATAGCCGGTAATATTAATAAAATCTGAGGCCTTTATGTTGATATTGCCGCCGCTGCCGGTGCTTCCCGACATTGCAGTGGTGCTAATTCTACCGGCATCGGAAATATTTAAATTACTTGTTTCAATATTAATACTGCCGGCATCGCCTTTCCCTAATGTTTCACTATATATCCCACTTACATAAGCGCCATCGCCGGCATCGTAATAGCCGGTAATATTAATAGAATCTGAGGCCTTTATCGTAATATTGCCACTTTTGCCAGTGCTTCCTGATAGTGATGTGGTAGTAATTGTACCAACATCGGTAAGAGTCAGGTTTTTTGTTTGAATATCAATACTGCCGGCATTGCCCTGACCGAATGTTTCACTATATATCCCGGTTGAATAAACACCACCGCTGACAGCGTAATGACCGGCAATATTAATGAAATCTGAGGCCTTTATGTTGATATTGCCGCCACTGCCAGTGCTTCCCGGCATTGCAGTGGTTGTGATTGTACCAAGATCGGTAATATTTAAATTATTTGTTTCAACACTAATACTGCCGGCGTTACCTTTACCGTATGTTTCGCTATATACCCCGCTTGAATAAATACCATCGTTTCCGGTATCATAATAGCCGGATATATTAATGGAACCTGACGCCTTTATAGTAATATCTCCGGCGTTGCCTGAGCTTCCCGGCAGTGCAGAGGTGCTGATTAGGGCGGTATTGGTAATACTCAAATTTTTTGTTTGAACATCAATACTGCCGGCGTTACCTTTACCGTATGTTTCACTCCTTATCACACTTGAATAAACGACATCGTCGCCGGCATCATAGTAGCCGGATATATTAATAGTATCTGAAGCTATTATAGTAATATTGCCGGCGTTGCCTGAGCTTCCCGACCGGGCCGACGTATTAATTTCACTAGCACCGGCAATAGTTAAATCTTTCGTATCGATATTAATAGCGCCGGCATTACCTTTACCGTATGTTTGACTATATATTCCACTTTCACCGTCTAACTTAATAGTATCTGATGCCTTTATCGTAATATCGCCAGCCTTCCCTGTGCCTCCCGATATGGACGAAGTGCTGATTTCACCAGAATTAGTAAGACTTAAATTATTTGTTTCAATACTTATACTGCCGGCATTGCCTTGGCCTGAGGTTTGACTATATATTCCACTTTCACCGTCTATATTAATAGTATCTGATGCCTTTATCGTAATGTTACCGACGTTTCCTGTACTTCCCGATGAGGATAGATTAACAATTTGACCAGCACTAGTAAGATTTAAATTACTGGTTTGAATATTAATACTGCCGGCATTACCCTTTCCTGCTGTGCCAGCCTCTATCTGCCCGCCGTTTGTAATGCTCATATCGCCGGTTATATTGACATTAATCCCGCCGCCGTTGGTATCGCCATACGTATCGGCAACAATCTGCCCATTATCAATAACAAATTTCCCTCCTCTAATGTAAATGCTGCCGGAGCCTCCTGTTTGATTGCTGACGTCAAGGTTGCCGATTGTAATGCCGTTTATTGTCTTTCGGGTTGAATCGGTTTGAGTTATATTGATTGTGCCGAGGGCTGCAAATCCATCAACATTTGTACCGGATGATGACATTAATGCCTCACCAGTTGAGGCGACACTCGCAAGGTTTATCTGCCCGCCGGGGGCGTAGAGATAACCGTTTGTTATGTTTATGTCTCCCGCGACTATGGAAATCGTCTTCCCCGTGGGTACCTGAAGAAGGGCGCCGGTTACAGTCACACCGGCAGGATTGCTTGTCAAAAAGCCAAAGGCCGACGGCGGGGCCGACGTTAATATTGAGTTTGACGGGGTTTTCGCGTCATACCTTCCACCGTCTGAGAGTTTTAGATAATCTGCCGTGCTTACGTAAAACGACCCCTTTATGTCAAGGGTGGCGTTTTTGCCAAATATCACACCGGCAGGATTTATTAAATATAGATTAGCCCCCGATATACTGCAACTCAGTGTGCCGTCTATAGAAGACGACAAACCGCCGGTAACGCGGGCTATTACGTTTTGTATGTTCGATGAACCCGTAAATGTGGCGCTCTCACCGGTCATTATATTAAACGTGCTGAAGCTCTGAAACAGGTTGTTGCCGACAGTTGTTCCGATAGACGCCGGAATGATAAATTTCGGGCCAACTAACGTTCCACCCCAGCCTACCGTACCGTCTGTTATTATGGCAGAGTCGGATGTGGAATAACTAAATAGTGCGATCAGACACGAAAATATCCCTATAATGTATTTTTTGAAATAGTTACTAAAACCATGTTGCAGACGACTGAGCATCTTCTTTGACTCCCTTTTGGCATGAATCATGGCTTCTTATCCTTTAACATCCCTTTGATTTGGGTTAAAACGTCTTCTAAAGATACAACCCTGCTTTCAATTATACTGCCTTCCATGTGCTTGTGGTGCGGAAAAGTCAGAAGTTCTTTATAGTGAGGAGCGTTATCCCATCTTATGATCATAGCATCATCCGAACTTTGCCAATGAAAGGAATAGTCACGTTGAAGTTCATCAACATACTCTCTCACGAACAGCACAGAGCTGTCATTAAAAACAATTCTGAGCTTACTGTAAGAACCCCTGTCCCATTTCTTGTAATCCATGACTTCATAGGATGCTATGAAATCAGCGCCATTAATTAATTTCAAAATCAGCATTTTTTATATCACTTATTTTATGGCTGATGTCTTCAAACAAGCGCCTGTATGCCTTCCATTCAATATAATCGTCCCACTGCTGATAATCCTCTTGCCTGGTTTTCACTGCCTGTTCAAATACTTCATATTGCATATTGCATTTTTTCTCAAAATACGCAATCTTATCTTTAACCACATGCATATCCGCCATCAATTCCAGAAGCAGACCATCCGCAATATCGCTCTTTTTTATCGTCAACATCTCAACCCTCCTGTAATTGTAACATTGCCGGCATTTCCTGCGCTTCCATTTCTTCCCATCGTGCCCTAAATTTACATTGCAAACGTTATCTTACATCTTCCTATCAATATCAGCGGCCTCTTTTAACCCTGCCTGCTCTAACAGGGACGCCCTTACCTCTCTTAAACCTTTGTCATTCGGGGCTTGTTTTATTAAATTCGAGATACCCTCTATCGAATCGTACCAATATCCCTCCTTCGCATACAAGGCAACTTTTTCAATGCCCTTTGAAGCCGATAGCTTATTCGCCAGCTCTTTCGATGGTTCTGCCACGATTACTGCCCCGCCGCTTACAATGTCCTTCGACCTATTCTCTTCACTGCCAATCACGGATACAAACCACTTATATTCAGTTCCCACGGCAAGGCTTACCCCATATTCTTTTAGATTTACACAGTTGATTCCACCGGTGTTAATTTCTGCGGTTTTTTCCAAAAGCGGCCTTGCTGCCTTTGTCTCACTTATACTGATTTCTATCTTTAATTTTGACGCCTTTGACATATACCAGCAAAGAGAGGGCTGCGTCTTTGAACTTAGTCCGGTATGCGCCGGGGCGAGAACAGTTAATTCAATTGCGTCTCCACTATTGCCCCTTGTTCCACCCCCTGTGCGTACGCTTGGTGCCCCAAGCTTGGGCGGTATATATTTGATGATAGCACCAGACTTATCACTCTCAGTGTCCGCGCCATACAGAACTAACGGTGAACATATTGCAGCTATCAGCAAAACTGGCATGAATATACATCTGCTCACTACACTTTTCATCGTAACCTCCCAAAATTAAATTTCGGCTGATAAATCAGACCGGGATTATCTCTAACGCACACTATATATTACAACCAATTCCCAATTAACAGAAAGGGTGCCCAGTACAGAGGATGGCTGAATCTTTCGCCGTCCAGCATATTCATCTGCGCCCTGCGTAAGGCCTTTGCCTTAAGTCCGCCGCTTGTCTTCAGCTCCTTGTAAAAATCCACTAACAGTATGGATGTCGCCTCGTCATTTACACTCCAAAGGGAGGCGATTGTGCTTTTAACCCCCATTTTTACAGACAGACCCGCAAGCCCAAGGGCGGCCTTCTCATCGCCAGCGGCAGTCTCACACGCGCTTAAGGCCAGTATCTCTATGGGTTTCGCGCTGTAGCGGCCCTCCTTTATTTGGGTTTCCAAATCATTTATCGTCATTTTACCATCCCACGTAACAATAAACGCCTTAGCGGCATCTCCCGTAAACTCACCATGAGACGCCATATGAAGCATGTTGTACTGTTTGTCCTTAAATTCGTTTTTAAGATTGGGAAGTACAAAATCCTTGTTCATCAGTAAACTTGAATTGTACTCTTGTCCTATTCCCCTAACCTCGTCCGAAATAAAGGGCAGAGGCACATGGCCTTGCCTCGGTTCGGTCAATGCCGTTACGAGCATCCTTGAGTCTTTCTGCGTGAAGGCCCCTGCATCGGTTAAAAATACACCGACTGTGCCGGCAACGGCATATTTTCTTATCAAAAAATCCTTGCCGTCATGTAATGCCCCAAGGGGAATCATTCTCAATGCCATGTCAGGTATGTACACTATCGTATCTGTTTCATTAAGGGCCAAATCCTGTTCGATCGGCCTTATCAATATATCATAGAGCCTCTGTCCATGTGCTAAAAACTGCATAGTGGTGCGCTTTTCGAGAAGCCTGCGAAATGTTAATACCTCCTGAGTGTAATCGTCAGAAGCAATGTTAACCATATATTTTTTTATGCCGGAGGGGAAACTCACTAAGACGTACAACTTTTCGGGAAAAGATACCACATAGAGGATGGCGGTATTTTTAGAAACCGTATCAAGGCGGGATTCTTTGGCCTTTTGAATATCTATACAGGTGTCTTTAAAATAATCTTTAAGTTCAGCGGCCCTTAATTGTTCTATCGTATCTATGGCATCATAAAGGTCTTTTTGTGATTCGGATGGGCTGCCTTTCTTCGACGCCCTTTCGATTAAGGCCTCTGCAAGTTCATAGAATACAGATTCTATTTCGGTTTTAAAAAAACTTCCACCACAGAGCGCACAGTTTACAAACGCGTCCAACCCAACATTTTCAATTGCTCGCACGGCCTCTCTATAGGCCGTAATGGCGTCGTCCGTCTTGCCTGTTTTACTAAAAATCCGTCCCATCTGCCGGTATGTGATATAAACTGATTCCTTTAGAGCTGACATCGAAGCGGCATAAAGGGATTTTTTTAACAAAACCAGGGCGCTTTTGTAGTCCTGTTGTTCCTCGTAAAGTTTACTCTTGTATATATAAATATATGGAAGGGCATTGTTGTCGGCTATTAAACCTGCCGCCGTTTGGGCATCGTCAAGCGCGCTACAGGCATTATGTATATTCGATTTGCCGGACATAGACATATAGGCCTTTGCTACATTAACAAGACCCTCAACTTTTTTATGGCTGTTGGCAGCGCCCTGAAATATCAACAATGCATCTTTTAATTTTTCAACTGATTTCGATTCCTCTTTCTGGCTTATGTTTAAGACGGCTATGTTTGTAAGGATTTGTGCGCGCAGCGTTTGATCATCCGTCTGTATGCGGCTTAAACGAAGCCCGTATTCGTAGAATTCCATGGCCTTTTCTTTAGAATTTATCAGCACATGGAGGGTTCCGAGGTTGTTAAGTATCCCGGCCCTGATCCCCTGCCTTTCGGAAATTTGCAAGGCACTCCCGTAATACTCATTGGCCTTATTGAAATCTCCGGTTGCCATATAAATCAATCCATAAACGTTTAACATCTCCTGTTTCAGTACTTCACTTTCAGACTTTTCCATGATAGGGGGAATTTTATTTAAGACAGCGAGGGCATTATCGAACCGGCCAGCATATAAATACGACTTCGACAGATACAAAAGACAATTAGCCTCTGCCGACAGGTCTTTCGGGTTTTCTACAAGCGCTTTTTCAAAGGCGTCTATCGCGCCGGTAAAATCTCCAAGTTCATATGCCCTAATACCATCTCTAAGGGTATCCCCATGTGAGGCTCCGGCGTGTGAAAGTATCAGAATAACTACGAATAGAACTATTACAACGACATTGCATTTCATATCGTTATGTCCTTTGCGCCTTTCTTTTAATCCCATTTCCTGTTCCCTGCGGTTATTATACAAGACATAAGAACATTTTGTATAGACTTAGGATAAGCCCAAGCTCCGATATAGAAATTTGCACCTATTGATAAAAGGGTTTTTGAA
>NZ_JBJUSG010000150.1:0-582 GCF_046044395.1 Candidatus Magnetominusculus dajiuhuensis
ATTTCTCAGCTTGCCATTTTCTTCAAAGGGAGGTTATTATTGGACATTGACATTAAGGGCTAATTCGGGGCTGACACAGTGTTGTTAACAGACCCAGAACACCTGAAAATGCTGTCACTAAATCAACCAACGTACAAGTCAAAATACTATTGGCCAGATGAAGATAAAACAATATCAGATTGATGCCTTTGCCAAGCAGGTATTCAAGGGCAATCCTGCCGCAGTTTGCCCGCTTAACCAGTGGCTGGAGGATGAGCTCCTTCAATCCATTGCGCAGGAGAATAATCTCTCTGAGACCGCCTTTTTCGTCCCGAACGAAAATGGGTTTCAACTGCGTTGGTTTACCCCGCTTGCCGAGATTGATCTGTGCGGTCATGCAACACTGGCATCGGCTCATATCATATTTAATATTCTCGGTTACCAGATGGACGTCATCGAGTTTGAAACACGCAGTGGAAAACTCCCTGTTTACCGCAACGGCGCGTTACTATCCATGAACTTTCCAGCAATCCCGTTGAAACCTTGTACACCGCCAGCGGTATTGATTGATGGGCTTGGTCTGCGTCCAATTGAGGTTATGGC
>NZ_JBJUSG010000150.1:592-7718 GCF_046044395.1 Candidatus Magnetominusculus dajiuhuensis
GACTACATTGCCGTATTCGAGAAAGAACTGGATGTCCGTGCGTTATCACCTGATATCGCCACGCTGAGAGAATTAGACCTGCGTGGAGTCTGTATAACCGCACAGGGATTGAACGTTGATTTTATCAGCCGTTTCTTTGCCCCAAAGCTCGGCATCCCTGAGGACCCTGTAACTGGCTCGTCACACTGCGAACTTGCTCCTTATTGGGCGTCAAGGCTTGGGAAAACTATGCTGAAGGCATTCCAGGCATCGAGACGCGGCGGTGAGATTGTATGCACTGTTGATGGTGACCGGGTCATTTTAGAGGGAACTGCAGTTACCTTCATGGAAGCGGAAATTGATATAGGGTCATATTATCCAACCGGCCTGTGAATGAGATAAGAAGGATTTGTCCGGAAATAAAAAAAACGGGAAGGCATTGTGCACTTTCCCGCTTTTTTATTAAGAGTATATCAGGGCATTAGCTCTTTTTAATGTACAGCTCCCAGTGCCCCTTGTCTTCAACCTTGACTGAATCAAAACCAAAGCCCTCTTTTTGCGCATATTTAGGGATGGAGTCCTCGGCTGAGGCAGGCGCGTCACACAGCACCTTTAACATCGTGCCGCCTTCCATCTTTTGCAGCTTCTTCTTCGTTAACACCAGTGGATAGGGACACACCCTTCCTAGCACATCCAGAACCTCTGTCGGTTCCTGAGACCTTAGATCGCCCATCGCTTTCTCCTTGTTTTATATTGTTAGATATCCTTCAATAAGAACATGCACTGTAAGAACATGGCACTAAAAGAACATGATATGGTCAGCCGATTCCATTTCACCCATTATCGTGGAAAACGGCACCAGCTCACTTGCCATATCTGCGCCTATGTCCTCGGCGTCCATGATTATCTGCTCCTCAGTCAGACCGTACTTCTTTACGTCTTCTTCGCAGATAAGCACCTTTATGTCCGTAAGCAGGGCGTTCTTAATGTGAGACTCCAGTGTCGTTACTCCATAGACATCTGAGGCCTTCTGATTTCTTATGCAATTCAACACCCCTGCACCGACAAACGCCAACACCGGCTCGACATTTTCCCCGTCCTCAAGGTGAATCTCTACCGTCTGACTAGCTATCGCATGAGTTAAGGCAAGCCGCGATGTCTCAGACTTGTACGGCATTTTATCCACTATAAAGGCTATTTTCTTTATCGACATTACTCACCTCCTATGTGAAGCACCCTGTCTGCGGAGAAACAGCTGGCAAGGTACCAGTCCATGCTCTTTCTGCCAAGGCTGCCGATTACGTCTTCTTTGTGATACCCGCGAGACTCCGCACACGCCTCACACGCCGTTACATTCATGCCGCCTTCAACCAACGAAGTGATGGTTTTCTCCAGCGATGAGTAGTCCTTAAAAGAACGCTGCCCCTTTTTTGACAGCATTGTGCCGTTTCCTGACAGCCACATATCAACGTCATGGCCTTTCTTTCTTGCAGCCTCTGCCAGCTTCACCGCGAAGTCCAGCGTCATCGACCCGACAAGCGAAGAAAAGCATCCGATGGTTAATTTACCCATTTTTTTTGCCTCCTATAGCCAGATTGTTTTACTGAATTCGTTAAACAGGAGATCGACCAAGCCGTCATAAGTTACTACCGTTACACTTGAGTCGACCTGTGAAGGTTCTATTCCGCGCGCTGCTATGTCCTCAGACAATGCATATACCTTCTGTCCTTTACCGAGAACCGGCGATTTCTGGCCGTTTTCTTTGAGCGCCGAGCAGTACACAGCGTTTTGTACCAGTACCAGATCAAATGACCCTGCGCTTAGTCTGTCAAGGGTATCGTTTGACTTTGTGTGCTCACTTAAAAATACCCCTACTTTCATAAATACACCCCCTTAGTTTACTTGATTTTGTTTATATCCATGGCTCCAATGGTAACTTTGAGTTATAACAATTTTGAGATAAAATTGTCAAGACTAGGTTATAATATTTTAAGATGAATAGCAGATGGAGGCTGAAATGAAAGAAGCAACCGTGGAAAAAAAGTTTTATCCTGACTATTTAGTCGAGATACTCGCAGTGGCACTGGTCATTGGGATGGCAACACTTGTCCTTTCAATGTCATACCCTAAGGAGCTGGGGCGCAGGATTAGTTTCTCCGCACCTTTCAGCCCCAAGCCGGAGTGGTTCTTTCTTTGGTTTTTCGAGATATTGAAATACTTTAAAGGCAACTTTGCATTCATCGGGGCAGTCGTCCTTCCAGCTATTTTTATCGTTACCCTTGTGATGATTCCATTTATAGACTCAGGCGGGCGCGGCAGGATACGAGCAACAGTGGCAATAGGCCTGATTTACTTGTGCTTTATTGTATTTACAATCCTGCCTGCCCTTGACTATTGACATGCTTAAAGGCCAGGTTCAGGTATATACAGGAGACGGCAAGGGCAAGACAACTGCGGCAGTGGGGCTATCAGTGCGGGTGCTTGGCGCCGGGGGCAGCGTGTTTTTCGCCCAGTTCATAAAGGCGCGGCAGTCGTCTGAGTTTGCGGCGCTTGAGTCCTTTGGAGGGCGTTTCTGCCTGAGACGCTTTGGTCGGGGATTTGTCAGGGGCGCCCCCTCAAAAGAAGATATTGACGCGGCACGGGCGGGTCTACATCACACCAGAGAGGCGATGCTATGCCGTTGCTATGACATAGTTGTCCTCGATGAGATAAATGGTGCCGTTAGTGCTGGCCTAATATTGCCAGAGGAAATTATCCAGCTCATCAAAGACCGGCCTGATAATGTCGAACTAGTCTTAACCGGCAGGGGTGCACACGCGGATATTGTCGCCGCCGCAGACCTCGTGACTGAATTGAAGGAAATAAAACACTATTACCACAAGGGGGTAATGGCCAGAAAGGGTATAGAGTACTAGTAGGTGGACACACATATTAAGGAGTTATAGATGACAAAACAGGATATAATCAATTTCAAGAAATGGTTTTCGGATTTCTGCCTGAGCTACCACGTTGACAACATCGAAGACCAGAGAAATATCACGTTAAAGGAAAAGCACACGAAACAGGTATGCGCCAACATGGTGGAAATCGCGCAGGCACACTTAGGCAGTGACAACGAAGTCCTGCTTGCCGAGGCAATTGCCCTGTTTCACGACACGGGGAGGTTTCCCCAGTACGCCAAATACAAGACCTTCAAAGACGCCGTGTCCATTAATCACGGCCTGCTTGGTGCCGAGACACTGCTTAGTCAACAGATCTTAACTAATCTGCCCGCCCAAGAGCAACACCTGATACTCCAGTGCGTCAAATATCACAACGCCTATAAGATACCTCATTCACAGACCGACGAAACCGTAATTTTTCTTAAAATGATACGTGACGCCGACAAGCTCGACATTTGGGAGGTGTTTATAGAGTTGTTTTCGCTTCCGCCGCAAGAGAGGGCATCAGCCGCCACACTTGGCTTCCTGGACACCGCTGGGTATTCAGACAGGCTGATTAAGTGTATCTATGACAATACAATGGGCAATTTAAAAGACGTGAAATCTCTGAACGACTATAAGATACTCCTGCTGAGTTGGATATTCGACATAAACTACGAAAAGAGCTTTAGTTTGATAGGCGGCAGGGACTATATAGCAAGATTCTCCGAGTTTTTGCCGCAAAACGATGAGATTCGACAAATAACGGCTGAACTTGCCACATACGTCAGCAAGATGGCAGGCGCTTAAACAATGCTTCCATAACTCCAATTCACCTGCTTCTCTTGTGACCAGTTTTTGCTGTTAGGATTGGAATCGTGGATTACCTTGCTTACACTTTCGTAAAGCCAGGTCTTTTTACCTTGCGTCCTGTTGCCATATATGGCATGGACATGCGGGGGTTCGTGCCACAATCCCCAGATCAGTTTCGCTGGAATGACAAAAAAAGAGAAGGAAATGGTCTATTAATTTTTCAATTGTTCAAGCCTCATCTGTCATTCCCATATTTTTTCTGTCATTCCCGCAAAAGCGCAATCAAGGAGAGAAAGTCACGGCTGCAAGTTGCTAATGCGTTTGTCCTGCCAAACCAGCTTGCCTGCTTATGTCACCAACCGAACTGCCCGTACTTTGAACTTATCAATAGACCTTCGCCACTGCATACCTTCGACACTGCACATCACGACTTCCTTTTCATAATTCTACCTTATTTGCATGTCCTTTGAATCTGGATATATTCATTTTGGGCGGCTTATTGCATTTTTGCGGTTATAACGTATATACTATGGTTAGTTACGCAACTTTACCCTGTGATATGGCCTGAGCCTGGGGGACAATGTGAAACAAAAAAACGCCGCACTGGTATCAGTGATTTCTAACTCAACCCTTGTGCTATTTAAAATAGCGGCTGGAATTCTTACCGGCAGCGTGAGTATTATCTCTGAGGCTATTCACAGCTCTATTGACCTAGCTGCCGCTGTGATGGCTTTTTTCAGTATAAGGCAGGCTGGCCTGCCTCCTGACTCACGTCACCCCTATGGGCACGGGAAGATAGAAAATTTGAGCGCTCGTGCCGAGGCCATTCTGATAATTGCCGCCGCTGTGTTTATCGTAAGCGAGGCCCTCGATAAAATCAAGACTGGCGTCAAGCTTGCCATGCCCGCTATGGCAATGGCTGTCATGGGTGTGTCAGTTGTAGTGAATTTTTTTGTTTCCCGCTATCTGTTTAAAGTCTCAAAAGAAACTGACTCCCCGGCTTTGGAGGCAGACGCCCAGCACCTCAAGGCAGATATTTACAGCTCTGCCGCCGTATTGTCGGCTATAGTTTTAGTTGCAATCACGGGACGCCATATTATTGACCCCATCGCCGCCGTCATTATTTCGATATTAATCTTTTATGAGGGCATTATGATTGTAAAGAAATCCATAGGCTCTCTGCTGGATACCTCACTTCCAGATGACGAAGTCGAAGATATAAAGAATATTCTCGACTCGGAATCGAGAAATATTAAAGACTACCATGAGCTGCGAACCAGAAAGGCAGGACGGCAACGGCATATTGACCTGCACCTCACCGTGTGCGCTAATGAAACCATTAGCAAAACTCATTCTACTATGGATATAATAGAGCAGAGAATCGCCTCTCGGCTCAACAACTGCACGGTGATAATACACCCTGAACCATGCGGCTTGATGACAGATATGTGTCCCAATGACTGCGTCTGGGACAAGGACAACGGAGGATTAAGGCATGGATAAAAAACTGAGCATTTTGATAGTTATTCATCGGGATATCGCGGTTCGTGACGTAACCAAAGGGACGCTGCGCTACATCGGCTATTCAATCATTAACACTGTAAACGACCCTAAAAATGTCGTCGAATTCCTACTTCGCGAAAAATGTGATTTAATAATCATAGACTACGACTCCATCGAAAACTCAAAGATAGACGTTCTAAGTGCAATCAGGTCTAACCCTGCCCTTGGTAATAAGCGAATTGTCCTGCTCTATAAGGACGACCTTGAGGCCAGTTCACTAAAACAGCTCTATAACGATGGCGTAAGCTCTATCCTAAAATTTCCATTTCAAATGACTGATGTCCAAAAGTCCATAGCCGACGCCACTCGCAGCGAGTCCACGGTGGTGGCCGAGACCTACGCAAAAATAAGACAACTTGATTTCTTTTCCTTTATGACCGACGAAGACATTGTTAAACTCCTCAGAATGAGCAAGCTCAGGCGCTATAAGACAGATGAGTTTATATTTGACGAGGGGGACTCAGGCGACCGCTTTTACGTCATCGTCGACGGTTCAATCTCTATTTATAAGCAGTTGGAGGATGGCAAGATTGAGCGCCTTGCTGAACTAAACCGAGGCGAGTGCTTTGGCGAGATGGCCCTGCTTGAGGACTCCACCCGCTCGGCTCGGGCAGTTGCCAACGAGGACATTATGCTCTTTGAGCTTGACAAGGCCATTATGAACAGCTACGACGACATTATTACGCTGAAATTATATAAGAAATTTGCCTATATATTTAGTGAGCGCCTACGAAGGGCAGACAAGAAAATCAGAGACCTTGCCCTCTATTCATATAAAACACCGGAAGGCCAGGCCAATTGACCAAATCAACCGCCCCGGGTCTGATGACATTTATGCGTCCATCTGAGATCTCTACGATTGTCGATGCCGGGGCGCCTTTGGTCTTGCCGCCATCGATTACCATGTCAATTGAGCCGCTGAAGTAGTCGATGACTGCTTGAGCCTCAGAGGCTGGCGGCTCATTGGCAATATTGGCGCTGGTTGCCGTTATGGGAAACCGGACATGCTTCACAAGCCTGAGGGCAGCTGAATGCCCGGGCACACGCACTGCCACCCTACCCTGCCCACTCACAATAAACGGCGACAGCCCTGGCTTTGCCTTAAAGAGTATTGTCAATGGCCCGGGCCAGTACTTTTCCATTAATGCCAACTCCTCAGGCTCAATCTCCGCAACCAGCCCATCGAGCTGAGTTATGTCAGCCGCTATAAGTGGAAACGGTTTATCTGGCGGTCTTCTTTTTAAGTCCCAGAGCCGCCTGAGCGCGTCACTGCCATTTATGGCACCGCCTGCGGTTACACCAAGTCCATAGAATGTCTCAGTAGGATAGGCAATTATCTTACCAGCATTGAGATATTCTAAGGCGGTGTCAAATATGACCTGCTCCGGGGTTTCAGATAGTCTTAATAGCATATATTAACAACTATGGCGGCACAAACAGGTTAAACTTCTATGTCCTGGAGCTTTTTTGCCTCGAAATGTGTCGAGAGTGTCTCGATTATCTCTTCCATATCGCCCTCAAGCACCTGTGTGAGCCTGTGCAGCGTAAGCCCTATCCTGTGGTCAGTGACCCTGTTTTGAGGGAAATTATATGTCCTGATGCGCTCGCTCCTGTCGCCTGAGCCTACCTGGGATTTTCTCGAGTCTGCGCGCAGCCGCTCCTGTTTTTCTATCTCCATGTCGTAGAGTCTTGATCTGAGTACCTTCATTGCCCGAATCTTATTTTTCAGCTGGGAGCGTTCGTCCTGGCACTGGACAGTAACACCGGTAGGGATATGCACAATCCTGATGGCCGAATATGTGGCTGTCAGGAAACGGCACAATGCTGTCAAAAAAGGGGCAGCGTTCTTT
>NZ_JBJUSG010000151.1:0-7654 GCF_046044395.1 Candidatus Magnetominusculus dajiuhuensis
AATCCGCCTGTACGGTTCGGAGGGAGGGGAGGTGAGAGCCTTCCCTACCCCTATCAGGAGAGGGAATTACTGGTGTAAGTTTCTAATGCGATTGCCCTGCGTTGAAAATATCCCTATATTTGGAGCTTGAAATAATTATGTTATTATGATAAATTAATACACTTTATTACAGTGGGGGAGGTTTTGATGGATAATATCTGGTCTCGTGTTTCTTTTAAATGGCTAAAGGCGCATACAACAAATTACGCGCTTTTATGCGTTGTCCTCATGTTTATTTCAGCATGTAGCCCTGCGCCGAAACGCACCGAATTTTTATTAAAGACGGGGCATCCAGGCAGTGTCACAAGCGTAAGCTACAGTGCTGATGGGCGGTTTATCGCATCAGGAGGCACTGATAACGCCGTGAAGATATGGGATGCCGAAACGGGGGCGTTGCAGCACACGCTTACCGGGCATTCAGGCAGTGTCAAAAACGTATGTTTCAGTGGCGACGGGCGGTTTATCGCTTCGGGCAGTTACGATAACACCGTGAAGATATGGGATGCCGCAACGGGAAACCTGATACGCACGCTCAACGGGCATACAGACACAGTGAGAAGCGTAGGTTACAGTGCCGACGGGAGGTTTATCGCATCAGGCAGTGAGGATAAAACTGTGAAGATATGGGACGCCGCAACGGGAAACCTGATACGCACGCTTGCCGGGCATTTAAGAGGTGTAAGAAGCGTAAGCTACAATTCCGATGGGCGGGTAATCGCCTCTGGCAGTTGGGATAAAACCGTGAAGCTATGGGATGCCGGAAGCGGGGCTCTGCTGCGCACGCTTGACGGGCATAAGAGCATTGTCTCAAGCGTGAGTTACAGTGGCGATGGGCGGTTTATCGCTTCGGGCAGCTTTGATAAGACTGTGAAGATACGTGATGCTGTAAACGGGGGTTTGCTGCGAACGCTCACCGGGCATACAGGCAGTGTCTCAAGCGTAAGTTACAGTGGCGACGGGCGGTTTATCGCCTCGGGCGGCTTCGATAAAACGGTGAAGCAGTGGGATGCTGGAAACGGGAGCCTACTGCGCACACTTGCCGGTCATTCAGGCGTGGTCACAAGCGTAAGTTACAGCAGAGACGGACGGTTTATCGCATCGGGCAGCCTTGATAACACCGTGAAGATATGGGATGCCGGAAATGGCAACCTTATACGCACGCTTGCCGGGCATTCAGAGGAGGCCACACATTCAGAGCCGAACACAGACGTACAACCCGACAGCGGCGAGTGAGGGAATAACATTTCCTACACTCGTGACTCACTGAGTTTACCAACTCACTATATTTGCCGCTGTCAATATTGGCCGTGTTGTATGAATTTCAGCGATACGTCCATCCTGTTTTCGATCTCTTTTAGTTCGTTGTGGATGCTTTTGAGGACTACATCAAAGGTCTTGAGATGGGGCAACTTTTCGGCCTTTTTCTTTGAGATTTCGCTTATGCCGTCCTCCATGCCTTTGAGTTTATTCATGACAATGGTCTTTTCTTTATTAATATCGGAGAGTTCCTCCTCAAGATGTCCTTTGAGAGTAAGGCAGTTGTTCACGTCGCCAGTGACGCCCTTTATGCTGAACTGAAGGCCGTTAATATCATCAATCAACTGCTCCCGTTCGCCGGTAAGCCGCTCAATCGAATCCATAAAACTCTTCGACCTGTACTCGTTTGATTGAACATCGGTTGTGGTAGCGGCTATAACTATATCCATGCCTTTGAGTTCGGAATTCAGCGCGTCAATATCATACCTAAGGGCAGTGGCCTCGTCCTGCAGAGAGGACTTTGTCTCTTTCAATTGGCGAAGTGAGTGAATAAGTTCTTTAATCTCGTTATAAAGCTCCACATCGGTTTCCATTTGACACCTCCTGTTGCGTAATAATAACACAACCTTTGTATTTAGCGCTATATTTTTTGGTGTGTGCCCTTTTTACAAATCTACCTTTCCTGCTGTAATAGGAGTATAGCAGTTGTATTTTACAACTTTCAACCGTGTATGCAGTTCAGGAGAAAACGATATGGCCATGGTAAAGGTGAAAGATAAATTTCAAGTTACTATCCCGAATGAGATTCGGCTACAGGCGCATATCAAAGAAGGGGATATTTTAGAAGTAGTTATTCAGGACAAGGCCATCGTCTTCAAGCCCGGTGCCGTATTAGACAGAGACAGTGGCGATGCCGCAATTGCCGAAGGATTAAGAGATTACTTAGACGCTTCTTTCAGCTTTTTCCTTATGTTGTTGTGTTCCTTAAAATATTTCTTAGCCTCATCCCTATCGCCCATTTTTTTAAGCAGGACGGTATAGTTATAGCGTATTTCAGCAAGCCTCTTTAAATATGCCGCGGGATGTTTTTCAGCAAATTTTCGCCTAATCCTAAGGGCATCCTCGAAAAGCACCTTAGCCCTGTACAAATCGTCCATGTCCCTAAGCAGTCTGGCAAGGTTGTTACAAGTCGTGGCAATATCTGGCAAGTAAGTGTCAGGGTCTGTAGCAGCTTAAAACATTTCACGGTGGTTTAAAAAACTGGACGATTTGTGATATAATCCCGCTGCACAGTTCGCAGCAAAGGTGTAGGCCGCTCCGATACGCGTGGTGTGCCGGTGGCGGCGTTATGCAAATCAAAAGAGATAAGGAGTGTTAGAAAAATGCTGAAGAGAATTATCGTTATGTCGTTATTTGCGGCCTTAGCGCTTAGCGCCTACGCGTTTGCCGCCCCACCGGACAACTACACAGGGAAGATGGTTATGATGGGTACTGGTATCTCAATTGATATGGCCCACCTGGGAGATAAAACGCGCACCGAAAGCCCTGCCATCAAGGGACTGGTCAGCATATCTATGCCGGCCCAAAAGAAAAGCGTTTCGATGTATGTCCCCGGCAAGGTGTACTTTGAACACACATACGACAGTAGCCAGGGGCCGTCGTTACACGATAGTAACGTGGTTTTCGAGAAGAAAAAAATTGATAAGGAGACTATTGACGGCCACCCCTGCGAAAAATCTGAAACGGTTTACTACACAAAGGACAAGCCCGATGATAAATACAAGGCCACTATTTGGGAGGCCACTGACCTTGGTGGACTCATAATACGCTATGAAATGAAGATGGCCGATATGAAAAAACCTATCATGCCCGGCAATACTAACCAGTCCGTGGTGACCGAGATAAAAGATATAAAAGTAGGTGCCGCAACGGCCTCGATGTTTGAAGTGCCTAAGGATTATAAAAAAGTCAGCACTATGCAGGAATTGATGTCTGGGGCTATAAATTCACTAAACCCGGCTCAAATGCCTCAAATGCCAAGTCAGATGAATGGCGCGGGTAAAAACAACCCGCCCGGCCAGATGCGCTCTCCAATGGACATACCTGAGTCGCAAAAACCTGAAAAGGACGGCAATTCCCATTGATTATCAGCTTGAACCGTTTATAATCTGAACTGGCAGCGTCCTTTGGCACCAAGACATTCCAACGGCAATGGCCAACTCGCAGAGACCGGTAAACTCAGAGGCGGGCAGCCGGAGCCACCCGCAACGGCGTGGGCATTCGGCACCGCTGATACTCTGGCCGTCTGCATTGCTGTCCTGACGCTCTTCGTTTATGCCGATGTTATTAGATTTGATTTCGTCGGCTATGACGACAGGATTTACGTCACAGAAAATGCGCATATCAGAAACGGCCTGAGCCGGGACAACGCCGTGTGGGCGGCAACGGCCTTCTACGATTCCAACTGGTTTCCTCTGACGCTGATTTCCCATATGGCGGACGTTGAACTCTATGGCTTACGGCCCGGTATGCACCATATGAACAATGTCTTATTTCACACGGCTAATGCAGTTCTGCTGTTTTATCTGCTCCGACGCCTCTTAGCCAGTTGTTGGATGAGTGCCTTTATCGCCGTAGTGTTTGCCCTTCACCCTGTTCATGTGGAGAGCGTTGCGTGGGTGTCAGAGAGAAAAGATGTCCTGAGCGCGTTTTTCTGGATCATTGCTATGTTGTCCTATGTGCGGTACGCCGCAAGACCTAAGGCGGCCACATATTTTTTATTTACAATATGTTTTGTCCTTGCCCTTATGGCTAAGCCTATGCCGGTAACATTTCCATTTGTACTGCTGTTGTTAGACTACTGGCCGCTCTGCAGGATAGGCGGCGTATCGCCGGAGCCGCATCCGGATTGTTATGAAGCGCGGCCGTTTAAGGCGTTAATTGTAGAGAAGGTACCTCTTTTTGTAATCTCCGCGTCGTCTGCAATAGTAACGCTGATTGCACAGAAAAGCGGCAACTCTGTAGTGTCTCTCCAGAGATTGCCATTTGGGTTGCGATTAGAAAACGCGGCCATATCTTACGTAAAATATACTTATAACACTATCTTCCCGTATAAACTGTCCATACTATATCTGCTGCCGCCCGAAATCCCCCCTGTACAGGCAATAGCGGCGGCGGCCATTGTCATACTGGTCAGCATAGTGGCAATCGGCAAGGCAAGAAAACTCCCATACTTATTTACGGGCTGGTTTTGGTTTCTGGGGACGCTTGTGCCGGTCATTGGACTGGTGCAGGTGGGAGGACAGGCGATGGCGGACAGGTATAACTATATGCCCTCTGTGGGGCTGTTTATTATAGCCGCAGTAGGTGTCCCCGCGTTACTAAAAGGCTACCGGCGTAGTGGAGTTATAATCGCCGCGTCGGCCGCACTGTTGATCTCATTTTACACAGTCTCCACTAAGAGACAGCTTCAGTACTGGAGCAACTCCATCACCCTGTTTAAGCGAGCCATAGACGTAACCAGTGGCAATAAGGTTGCATACTATAATCTGGGCATAGTCTATGCTGAGATGGGAAGGTACGATGATGCCATAGAATGCTATGAAAACGCCCTGCGTATAAGTCCCGCCGACTGCGACACTATCCACAACCTTGGCCTTGCCCTTATGAACAAAGGCCTCCCCGATGAGGCGGCGGCACGTTTTAAGAGGGTAATAAAGCTTAATCCGAGCTATGGAAAATCCTATGTCGCTTATGGTAATCTACTGCTGAAGCAAAACAGGCTTGGCGAGGCCATGCAACAGTATAAACATGCCATAGAGATAAATCCTGAGCTGCCTGGCGCCCTAAACGGCGTGGGTGTGGTTATGGCCCTCACTGGCAATCCCGATGGTGCGCTTGGGATGTTTGACAAGGCCCTTTCGATAAACCCTGATTACGCCGAGGCAGCGAACAATAAAAAGAGCGCGCTTGCGCTTATCAGCAAACGCGGCTCAAAACAATAGAGGATAAATAATGATCAAAGAGAAAAAATCGAGCAAGCTATTGGAACTCCCCGATGTAATTATAATAGTGATTGCCGTTTTGACGGCGTTTTCGTACGCCGGGGTACGCCGCAATGGTTTCATAGGAGTTTATGACGATGACGCCTATGTCTTAATAAACACCCATGTACTTGGTGGCCTTAGCGTTGACAGCATAAAACGCGCCTTCATCATTTTTCACGATGGAAACTGGTTTCCCCTTACGTGGATTTCTCACATGACAGATGTTACAGTGTTTGGATTAAATCCCGCGGGACATCACATGACGTCTGTGATAATTCATATACTAAACTCGGCGTTACTGTTTATAGTTTTTGCGCGTATGACTGCCTCCCAGTGGAGGAGCGGCTTTATTGCCGCGCTCTTTGCCTTGCACCCGTTGCACGTGGAGAGTGTTGCGTGGATTGCGGAAAGGAAGGATGTCCTAAGCGGCCTTTTTTGGATGCTGACTATGATTGCCTATGTGTACTACACAGAGAGGCCTGGCGCTGTTCGGTACATGGTCGCGCTCTTGTGTTTTATTTGCGGCCTGATGTCCAAGCCTATGGTTATTACGCTCCCTTTTGCCTTACTTCTCCTTGATTATTGGCCACTTCAGAGACTGGGTCCCTGTGGCCGGACAGACGGCAATAATCCGCCGCATGCCGCAGTTGGGCTAAGGGTTTTATTGCTTGAGAAAGTACCATTTCTTGCCCTTTCAGCCGCGTCAAGCGTACTTACCTATCATGTGCAAAACAAATGGGGGGCGGTTGTCTCCCTGGATAAACTCCCTATGAAGTCCCGTATAGCAAACGCCCTTATATCATATGCAAAGTACGCCATTGCGATGTTTAATCCTACCAACTCAGCCGTAATATATCCAATTGATGAGAGATTTCCTCTGTGGCAGGTTGTGGGGGCGGCGGTTTTCTTTGTTGGCATTACTGTGGCGGCCATAATTTGTATTAAAAGACTTCCCTATCTGTTTACGGGATGGTTTTGGTATGTCGGTACGCTTGTGCCGGTTATCGGCATCGTACAGGTGGGGACTGCCGCAATGGCAGACCGTTACACATATATCCCGTTTATCGGACTTTTCTTAATTATTTCCACTGCTGTCCCCAACACCGCCGCCATCGGGCGTGTGGGCAGGGCGATAGCCGCAGGATTGGCATGTGCCGCCATAATCGCGTGCGTATTTTATACAAAAAAACATGTAAAATACTGGCACGATTCGATCTCTCTATTTGAGCGCGCCATATCGGTTACGAAAGACAACTATGTGGCCTACAACACTTTAGGCGCGGCATTTTTTGAAATTGGAAAATATAACGAGGCATATATAAACTATACAAAGGCCTTGCACATAAACTATATATATGTATCCGCTCATGCCAACTTAGGAAATTTGATGGTAAAATTGAACCGACTGGACGAGGCCATAGAAAGCTATAGCACTGCAATCAAAATGAACCCGTTGTACACTCCAGCTTACAACGGTATCAGTGCGGCATTATTGCTACAGAACAGAACTGTCGAGGCAATCCCATACCTTAGAATGGCAGTAACTCTGAGTCCTGACCCCGTGAATGCACAGAAGAACTTGGACCGTGCCATGAATAAGGCGATTAGTGAAAACAACTCCGCAATTATGTTGTTTATGCCGCAATAAACTATGCCAACAACCTATGTCGCGTCTAACAGGGAGCTGACAAATTGGGCTATATCACGGCGTATCTCATCACTGACGGCGATAAACTCCGAGGCGGCGGCGTAGCCGTCTTCCGTTTCCATAACCCTTACCACCTCGCCATAAATGAATATTGGGACAGGTGGTTGGACGGGCAGAATCATTCTTAATTCGATAATATCTTTTACACTAACCATCGTATTACAAAGCAACCGGACGCCACTGCCGCTTAGATTTAATTGCTTGTACTCAAGTTTACGAAACCCATCGGCCTTGTCAGAGCTGTCGAGGACTCTTCCCAAAGAATAAGCTCTTTCCTGAAGGTCAGACAGCAACTCAGGTAATTCGGTGACTTCATTCAACTCTGAATTGGCTATATCGGCCACGGCTGCCGCCTCTGATATTTCAGAGAAGTACGCACTCTGCCCCTGAACCGGAAGCACCCGCACCCCAACCCTGGCATAGGCATCAACCCTTGGATATGTCCTTCTTTCCATCAGACACACCTTCTCATCAACAGGGGATTTCCCTCACACACAGCATGTTTAGTATAAACCATGTATCGCTGCTATATCAAGTGTCGTTGAAAATCAGGGCAATCGCATTAGAAAAATTAGACAGAAATTGCCTACACTTTTAGCGCTGA
>NZ_JBJUSG010000152.1:0-7605 GCF_046044395.1 Candidatus Magnetominusculus dajiuhuensis
ATGATTGTGCATATTCTTAGGCATAAGGACAGATTCCGGACAAGCCGGAATGACAAAGATAAGGAAGGCAATTTCTAATGCGTTTGCCCTGTAGATTCAATCCTCTTGATTTGTTGAAGGCCAGCGAGAAAATAAGATTATGCCCATTACAAACAATTATTAATTACAGATTGATAAATAATTCTAAATGTGTTATAATATGTATTACTCAATCTGCATCTGTGGTTATTTAAATTTAAAAACAGAGGTATCATGCTGATCAAAACAACCGCATTAGCGGCAATATAGCCAGACCACAGGAGGACGTAAAATGTCAGAACAGTTTTGGATTCAAGGCAAAGACGGAAAACTTGAAGGCAGCTTGCCCGAAGTCCCAAAAAAAGGATACACAGGCGACGGCTCTGAAAAAGAGAACGTAGCAGTTGTATCCAAAGTAGAAAACATAGTCGTTGCTGATAAAGCAAACGAGAAACAAATCATAACTGACAAACAACTTAGGGAGCTTCTTGAAATGTTAAGAAAGGGGTTGAGCATGAGCAGGAAAGCTGACTTACTTCGCAGACTTGGGATTGATCCTTCTGCATTCACCTTAGAGGAAATAATCGCGATGGTAGAGATGTATATACAATTAAGAAAGATGCAAATAGCTATGAATAGGGCAGAGAATAACGGCAAAGATCCAAGGGGGCTGGATAAGTTCTATCACTGCCGTGCGCATTGCATAGCCACAAGGGCCGGACTGGGTGGAATTGCTGCCTCATATCCTGCGGGCTATGCAAAGGAGGTTTATGATTTGTTTAAAAATGCTTTAGACAAAGGCACCATACATGGGCGCATCGACAAGAGAATTGTAGCCAGCATAATAGACAGTATTGGAGATTTGGCTGCCAATAGTACGGGAAGATTGGGAGATCCTCGTATATCCTGTAACAATGTATGTGATCACCTTTGGCCTCAAGACGTTCCACGAGCAATTATAGATGAGGTAGATCAGTCTTTCGGACAATAGGGGACTGTTTAAGTCAATTTCCTGATACGGCCACTACCATTGCCCACAATGGCTTTACGCATGATGTCATTGTGGGCAATGTCAAACAAACACTAAAATTGTTTTCTCCTGAATTGACAATTTTCCTGTTGATTGTCTACAATATGGCTATGAGAATAAAGATAATAATACTATTGAAAAAAATATTCAGGAAGCTTATATACGTCGTAATAATTTATTTAGTTCTATTAAAGGCTTGCGAGGATGATATAATATCGGATTATATTAATCGCGGTTGGCAGACTATATACTATAAAGGAACCGGCCACAGCGGTGAGGTACGACTAAATGCTGCTTACGATGGCAGGAATCTGATAAAACTTGATAACTTTACGAAAGACGCCTATGATATCATGGTATTTACAGAAGCCCATAGAGATTATTGGCTAGACGCATATTACTGGTTAAGTTTTCGATATGAAACGTTTTCTACCTACTGTACGGAAGTTGATGAGAGCAAGACGGCCTTTCCATACTCATTAATGTCTCCGTCATGGTGGCCTGATGAGTTGGAAAAGCCATTTTTTGAACCATTTCGTCAGCCAAATCGCTCAAACTATAAGTTTTACCGCTGCCGTGCTCTTAACGCCGCTTACCGAGATTCGTTTTTTGAATATTTTGCTATCGACGATAAATCAAAAAAGGGATATTATTGGAAAACGATAAGGAAAGATAAAGATATGGACAATGAAACTATAAAAAGGTACTATTAATGTTATACATCTCACTCCACGACATTTCTAACTGAACTTTCGCACTAAGGAATAGTGAATTTTACCCTTAGTCCGTCATTCCGGGACCCCTATTCCGTTCATTCCGGCTTGTCTGGAATCTTATTTGGCTTGAGTATGTGTAGAGACAGATTCCAGACAAGCCGGAATGAAGGCAAGACGAGCCGGGTGGAGACAATTTTTTTTCGCGGAGTGAGATCTATCCGTAATCCTCTTCAACGCCTTGTATTGCATATTCAGTATCAAAAATAATCCTGACTTCGTCATCCCGGCTCATATACAGATAACCGTAGCCGTCATTTTTGTCATAAATGCAGAGGCTGCACTCATAGATGTCTTTATTTAGTCTCCTCAGGGCATTAACGCACCTATCGTCTTCCAAACACTTGTCGAAGAGCTTTTCAATTGAGAGGTGTTTGGGGGGGATTATATAGCGTACCCTGCCCTCTATGCTGTATATTTCGCCGTCGCCGATGACAAGATGGTCGTGGATGTCAATATTTATCTGTTTTGCGAAGGCCTTTACCCTGTCGGTGAGCAGGATATCCTCCTTGCTCGGCCTTGCCATGCCGCCCGTGTGGTTATGGACGAGGATAATCGCCGCGGTATTGTTCAGACAGGCGGTTTTAAAGACCTCGCGAAGCGTCACGCCGCACATGTTCAGAGAGCCTTTGGCAATGACCTCCGTAGCGAGAAACCTGCACTGTGTGTCGAGATGTACGGCAAAGAGGTTTTCTCTGTCCTCTTTGGATATCGAACTTAAAAGATTATAGACGTCCGTAGCAGATGTGATAATCTTATCCTCTCGTGTAGGCCGCCCGACGCGCACTACTTTCAGATACATGGCGCACCTCCGGCTGACGCATCGGCTGATACAATATACTCATATGGCAGACTACACATAGTACATGTAATGTAGCAAATCTCGTGCCACAACTATTATCCTTATATTACAAGGAGTTGATGGTTTAGACAACTGCTAATAAATGGTATGGCACTCCACACATATGTAATGCACTCCATACTGGCAGGACGGTGTTGTCCACTTAATGAGTTAGGGCATATTGACAAAAGCCCGGCAAAGCGGTATCTTAGCTCCGGGCAATGCCACAAGGCAAATTCACCCAATATCTCTTATTATGAGGCAGCGTTTTGAGCGAGGCACGCATGGAAGATAAACACTTACGAGGCGGCAGGTTCGTATTAGTCTGTGTCTCAGGCTTTTTGTTTCTGGGGATATTCAATATTATGCACCATGTGATGTGGCGCGATGAGCTTGAGGCATGGATGATGGCGCGCGACGCGTCAACCCTTGGCGAGCTATTTAATAACATCAGGTATCAGGGACATCCGGCTCTCTGGTTTTTGACCCTGTACGCGCTGTCGGCGATAACTCCAAACCCGCTGATTATGCAGATAGCTCATCTTGCCATTGCCGTGGGTGTTGTGTATGTCGCGGTGAGAAGCGCGCCTTTCACTGAACTTCAGAAAGTCCTCTTTATCTTAGGGTACTATCCCTTTTACGAGTACTGCGTAATCAGCCGGAACTACTCTTATGGGCTGCTCCTGTTGTTTATTTTTTTGTCGCTCTTTCGTCCGGGGATTAAAGACAAAAATTATATTTATCTTTCTATCGTTTTATTTTTTCTCTGCCAGAGCAATCCCTACGGGGCGGTTATAGCCATTGCCTTATTCCTCATGCTCATCTTTGAGCTGATTTTCTCAAGAGACAAGGCGGCCACTATTTCCTCAAAGGAGAAGTGGGCGCTTGCCGCCGGAATTGTAATTTTTACCTGCGGTCTATTAATATCGGCAATACAGATGCACCCTCCCCATGACTCCTTCTTTTATCACCCACCTGGTGATATGAGATTAACCCTTAATAATTTTTTCGGGTCAATAGCCTGTGTCTGGAGCGCCTGCATACCGATACCCATGGTTACCATGCAATTCTGGGGGAGCAACGTAATCACCTATATCATTACTGACCCGGTTAGAGAGGCCGCGGTGAGGTTTTTCCTGTCCATGGCCATTGTAACCATTTCTTCAATTGTGTTGCTGCGCCGCCCGGTGGCTCTGTTTTATTACGCGGTTGGCACATTTGGGATTATCCTGTTTAACTATATGATTTACGCCGGGGCGATAAGACATATAGGGCATTATTTTATCGTTTTAGTGTCGGCCTTCTGGCTCTCGAACCTCTATGATGAGAAATCTTCTGAGACCGGCGTTTTAAATCAGAGATATGAACTTTTCGAAGCCGCAAAGAATGTCTTCTTTACAGTTGTCCTTGTGAGCAACGTAATTGCCGGCGTTGCCGCAAACACGCTGGGGCATCTCTATCCATTTTCGGCAAACAAGGAAACGGCGACGTATATCAAAACAAACGGGTTAGACAAAATGCCCATACTTGGCGACCCGGATTGCGTGGCATCAGGCGTCGCGGCTTATTTAAACCGCCCTATCTATTATCCGGCAACACAAAGACACGCCACATTTGTCACATGGGACAACAAACGGCAGCGCTATGGCCCGCGAACTATCCTCGCAGCGGCAGAGCAGTATGCGCTTAATAAAAAAAAAGACATACTCCTCGTCCTGAACTACCCTATTGACCCTGATTCGCTGGCCAGATATGGCGGCAACGTATACTTCGTTAAGGCGTTTGCGGGAAGTGTCCTTATTGATGAGAAGTTCTGCCTGTACATAATGAAATACGCCCATCACTGAATTCCCCTCAGAACGCCGTCATAGAGCATTGCGATGGCTTTTTTTGCAGTTTCAAAGCGTATTTTATCGCGGCTGCCATTGAAGTGGCATTCTATGGCAAACTCAATAGGGCTGGGACAGGTGAGCGATATATAGACAAGCCCCACGGGTTTCTCTGGCGTGCCTCCAGATGGCCCGGCTATGCCTGTAACCGCGAGGCCTAAGTCCGCGGCGGTTGCTTCCCGTATCCCAAGTGACATTTCAAGGGCTGTCTGGTGGCTCACTGCCCCATAATTGCGAAGCGTCTCAGGCGATACCCCTAAGAAATTCTCCTTGAGTGTGTTAGAATAAGTTACCGCCCCGCCACAAAACACCGAGGAGCTTCCCGGCACTGAGGTAATAAACCCCGCTATCATGCCACCCGTGCATGATTCAGCCGTAGCTATGGATATTCTTTTAGCGGCTGCCGCCTCCACTACACGCCGCGTAAGTGTATAGAGCGCTTCGATTTCTCTCTTATCTATGTCCAAAAGCATGTGGAGACCCCACTATATGGTTTTATAGCCGGGGCAGCCTTCAAAACCCTTGCAGCCGCCTTTTCGAAGCCTGCAGTCCTTGTTGATACAAATGGCCTTTTCCTCTTTGAGCTGGCGGGGAGTGTGCGTTTTGAGCTGTCCTTTTGCGTCTTTTTTTGTCGGGTTCATTTGGTATTATAACATTCTGCCTCAAGGAGGGAACAGATATGCTCCATATCCGCGGGTGGGCGGCTGCTAAACTCAAGATACTGCCCCGTAACCGGATGGACAAATCCAAGCAAGGCGGCATGGAGCATCTGGCGCGGGATGTGAATCTTACCCTGTGTGATAAATGTCTTCAGGCCATAGGTCTGGTCGCCGAGTACGGGGTGTCCGATGGCCGAGAAATGCACCCTTATCTGATGTGTCCTGCCCGTGGACAGCACCGCCTCCACGAGAGAGGCACCTTTGAATGTCTTCAGCGTCCGCCAGTTTGTAACGGCCGGTTTGTGCCGGTCTGACACAGTGGACATCTTTTTCCTGTCCGATTTGGAGCGTCCTATTGGCAGTGTTATCTGTCCCTGGGGCGTCTTCATTGAACCGTAAATCAGGGCAAGGTATTTTCTTTTGATGGTTCTGTCTTTAAACTGCTCAACAAGGCCGTAGTACGAAGGCTCATCAAGGGCTATGACAACAAGGCCGGATGTGTCTTTATCTATTCTATGTACGACGCCGGGACGTAAAGGCCCGCCAATGTTAGCCATGATCGGGTCCCTCCATTTGACGGCATTCATCAGGGTGCCGGTCAGGTGTCCGGCGCCGGGGTACATGGGCATACCGGGGGGTTTGTCCACTACCATTAGGTGCTTGTCCTCGTAGGGCACATCAATTTCTATTTCCTGCGGCGTTAGTTCGCCGTCCTGCGGCGGTGGGAAATCCACTATGGCAACATCGCCCTTGCGTATTTTGCAGCCGTGCCTTGCCGGTTGGCCGTTGTGTGACACGTGGGCGTCTTTAATGAGCTTATTGATTTGCGAGCGCGTAAGCCGGGTCTGTGACGCCAGATACACATCAAGCCTCTGCCCCTTTTCGGTCTCAGTTACGTGAAACTCCACGGCCATAGTGTATGCGTTTACTGCAGCAACAGGAGGTCCTTAAGGCGGCGCAGGGCCTCAATCGCCGCCCCAACGCGCCTCAAAAGTTTGTGGACTATCTCGTTGCGGCTGACCCTGTTTAACAACGAGATAAGTTTAATCTTCGATGTAATAACGTAGTCTTCGTCACCGGCGATATTGCAAAAGACTGCCATCGCCTGGGGGCCTAATTTTATAAATGACTCCATAAAATCTTTATTCTTTGAGGACATAGACTCAATGGCCTGCATACACTCCAATGTGATGTTGTTATTGAGGAGTATCCTAAGGCTCTCGCGCACATGGGGGGGTAGGTCGTCTGGCGCGATGTCCGCATGTGATGTATCGGGCGGGGTGCGGGTATCAGGCAGTTGAATCTCTGAGATTTTCTCCTCAGACAGATTCTGATTCAGCGGTTGTACCTCAGATTTTTCTAACGGCGTTATGTATTCTTTAACGGCCTTCCCTTTTTTCTTTTTGGATGTACGTTTTTCGAGGCGTGAGCTGCCCCCTGTCATCAAGTTCTTTATTTTATGTGACAACGCGATGCAACCTCCTTGCCGAACTTCGAGAAATTATCGGAAGCCAACTGTCCTCTGGGAAAGTCAAAAACAGGGATTCCAGCTATTTGTGCCTGATTAATAGATTCTCTTTCAAATATCTTCGTCTTAAATATCCTGTCCTTGTACGAGGAGAGTTTCTCGTCAATGACCTCGTTGGTCAGACGGGCAGATTTTTTGACCCTCGACAGTACGATAAGCCAACGGCCATCAAGCTCGCCCTCTCTGACGTCTTTCAGCTTTATGATAAAATCGGCAAGCCCGTCAATTGAACGGGACGACGGTTCACAGGGGATGAAACAATAATCGGCCACCATGAGGGTGTTTTCAACCAAAGGGCCTAACGACGGAGGACAGTCAATTATCACTAAATCGTATGTCTTGTCCCTGTATATCTTCTCCATTGATCTCATAAGCCGGCGTTCCCGTTTAAAAGAATTATACAACGTCTCGTTTACGAGGCTGAGCCTGATGTTAGACGGGGCAACATCCAGTCCCTTTACAGACGAATTGGCAACGATAGAGGCAATCTCCTCCTGATTTAAAAGGACATCGGCGATGCAACGGTCATTATAACCCACCTCTATGCCAAGACCCGGGGCCACATGCCCCTGCGGGTCCATGTCTATGATCAGGGTTTTTACCTTTTTCTTCGCGAAATAGGTTCCCATATTAATACAAATCGAGGTCTTTCCCGTACCCCCTTTATGGTTAGCCAGACAAACCGTTACCACAAAACCCTCCTTATCCAATACACAGTATAATCTAACAGATGTATGTAAAAACTGTCAACTAACGCCTGATTCAGGGCAAACGCATTAGAAATTGTCTCCCTTATTTTTGTCACCGCCCTTATTTTGTCATTCCGGCTTGTCCGGAATCGTGCGCCTGTGAGTGTGCATAGTCAGA
>NZ_JBJUSG010000153.1:0-2500 GCF_046044395.1 Candidatus Magnetominusculus dajiuhuensis
CCTTAAAGCACGGGGGCTTTTAACTCTTTTCGCTTCTCTATGTCGGTTATAGGGCAATAGGCTCTATTTTGGACGAGCAGGAAAGGGGGGGCGAATTTATCTTTGGGATCTCTAAATGCAACTATATATCAGTTGCATTAATTAAATAAATTTGTTATAATCAGATAGTGAGTAAAATCAGCAAGCTTATAGATAGATTCATTTCGAAGCCAAAGGATTTTACCTTCGATGAGCTTATAGTGCTTTTGAAGCATTATGGATATGATAAGGCTCTATGCGGCAAGACAAGCGGCTCACGGGTGGCTTTTATAAATTTAAAAACGAAACATATACTGAGACTTCATAAGCCGCATCCCGGGCAGATTTTACAACCTTATCAAGTAACGGATATTGTTAATTCTCTTAAAGAAATGGGGGTGTTGAAATGAAAAATATTATGACTCACAAAGGATTGATAGGTTCTGTCTGTTTTAGTGAAGAGGATATGGTGTTTCACGGAAAAATTGAAGGTATTAATGATCTCGTTTCTTATGAAGGGTCAACGGTTGAAGAACTGATAACAAATTTTCATGAGGCCATAGATGACTATCTTGAGCTTTGCAAAGAGGTTGGAAAAGAACCTGGGAAATCATACAAGGGCAGCTTTAATGTCAGAATCAATCCTGATTTGCACAAGAAAGCGGCTGTAAAAGCAAAAACAATGGGTGTTTCGCTTAATCAATTTGTTATAACGGCGATAGAAAAGGAATTATCAGATTAAAACAGACTGAATGTTGTCCTATCCCGGAGTACGAAAAAAAATGCTTTAAATTTATCAACATGAATGTGTACAATATAAGGCTATGGAATATAGGTTAACGGAAAAAGTACAAGCAGCCGGTTGAGTGTCCAAAATGGGTCCGGCGGACCTTGAGGACGTAATTGACTCAATTCGCGGCGAATCGCAAGAGCGCATTGGCGAAGCCGGTGTGCGGGCAGAGGTGCTGGTCGGCCCTGGCGATGACGCTGGTGTCTATTTAATCGGCGACACGGCAATCGTAGAGACAGTAGATTTCATTACGCCATTGGTTAATGACCCTTTTACGTTTGGACAGATAAGCGCCACCAACTCACTGAGCGATATATATGCCATGGGAGGCAGACCCGTTGCTGCGCTGGCCATAGCGGCCTTCCCAAGCTGCACATATAAGACAGATGTGCTCAAGGCAATATTGCAAGGGGCTCTTAAGGCAATAAAACTCGCCGGTGCGGTCTTAATAGGCGGACACAGCCTCGATGACAAAGAACTGAAGTTTGGACTTTCCGTAACGGGGACAATAGACAAAAACAGGATACTAAGGGCCGGGGGTGCCAAAGAGGGTGACGTTGTAATCCTTACAAAACCACTCGGCATAGGGATTATTACCACAGCGCTAAAGCGCAGCACATTTGGCGACGAACACATTGCGGAGGCGGTGAAGTGGATGACTACACTGAATGCGGAGGCATCAGCGCTTGCCCTAAAGGCCGGGGCATCGGCCTGCACCGACGTTACGGGCTTCGGGCTGCTGGGCCACGCACATAATATGGTCAGGAACTCGCAGATAGATTTTGTCATAAGCGCCGACGCCGTGCCACTGATGGATAATGTGATTGAGCTGGCCGAGGAGGGGATGTGCCCTGGTGGGGCATATAAGAATCTTAAGTACGTTTCGGACAAGGCCGAGTTTTCAGGGGCGGTAAATACGCAGCAGCGTCTTATATTGGCCGACCCGCAGACGTCAGGGGGGCTTTTGGTTGCGTTAAAAGAGGAAAATCTGAAGGTATTTCGCGATTCAGGCGCATTCTATGCGGTTGTAGGGAAGGCGGTAAAAGGCAGTGGCATGTTGATTGTAGAGAAAAAATAATTATTTTAAAAAAGCAAAAGATTTTACTTGACAAACGAAAAACGATGATGTATAGTATAGACAGGTTACATGAGTTCTTTGAAAAGCTAAATTAATGCGTAGTGCTCCTGTCAATAGAGAATTTTCAACTAAGACAGAACAAGTCAAAAAGCCAATAAGATTAGAGCTTGAGACAAACTCGGGTTGAATGTAAAAGTTTAAACTGAGAGTTTGATCCTGGCTCAGAGCGAACGCTGGCGGCGTGCTTAACACATGCAAGTCACACGGAGTTATGAAGGGGTAACCTGACATAACTAAGTGGCGGACGGGTGAGTAACGCGTAGGTGACCTGCCCTTGTGCCTGGGATAACCACTGGAAACGGTGGATAATACCGGATAAGACCACGACTAGGTAATAGAAGTGGGAAAAGGAGTAATCTGCACAAGGATGGGCCTGCGTCCTATCAGGTAGTTGGTAAGGTAAAGGCTTACCAAGCCTAAGACGGGTAGCCGGTCTGAGAGGATGGACGGCCACACTGGAACTGAGACACGGTCCAGACTCCTACGGGAGGCAGCAGTGAGGAATTTTGCGCAATGGGCGAAAGCCTGACGCAGCGACGCCGCGTGGGGGATGA
>NZ_JBJUSG010000154.1:0-7486 GCF_046044395.1 Candidatus Magnetominusculus dajiuhuensis
TCTGACTATGCACACTCACAGGCGCACGATTCCGGACAAGCCGGAATGACAAAAAAGGAGGCCGGAATGACAAAAAGGAGACCGGTATGACGAAGGGAGGCCGGTATGACGGACTAAGGAAAGGACAGTTCAGAAATCATTGCAACTTCCACTGAAGACTTGTTTGATCCATCAGGACAAATTTTCCGTGCACTAAATATTCTTAGCGCCGTCTATTTTATCCTTCCACCACCACGCCTTGTCCATGATTTCCTGTTCGTCCTTTGGGATGAACTTGCCGCGGTCAACTAACAGTTTGCCGTTTACCATCACCGATTCCACGTCAGGGGACCTCATCGAATACACTATGACTGAATAAATGTCGTAAAACGGTGCCAGATGAGGCTTGTTTAAATCCACGATGACTATGTCGGCAGATTTTCCTACCTCAAGTGTGCCCGTCTTATCCCCCATGCCAAGGACGCGCGCGCCGATTGAGGTCGCCATTTCAAGGGCAGTGAATGCGTTTATCACCGTCGGGTCGCCGCTCATCGCCTTATGCACGCGAGCGCTGAAGGACATTTCAGAAAATATGTCGAGGTCGTTGTTGCTTGCCGCGCCGTCAGACCCAAACGCGACGTTTACCCCTTTGTTCAGCATAGACACAACAGGGGCGATGCCGGCGGCCAGCTTCAGGTTGCTTTCTATGCAGTGCGCAACGCCTGTGCGTCTCCCTGCGAGTATCTCAATTTCCTTGTCATTAACCCATACGCAGTGCGCGGCAACGACAGTCGCGTCTAAAAACCCGATCTCTTCAAGCAGCTCAACCGGAGGTTTGCCATATTTCTTTGTTATCTCACTTACTTCATGCTGTGTCTCAGAGAGATGCGTATGCAGCGGCACTCCGTAGCGCTCTGCCGCGCGTTTTGCCTTCATATAGGTCGCAGGACTGCATGTGTATGGGGCGTGGGGTGCTATTGACGGGGTGATTAAGTCGTCGCCAAGCCAATTTTTAATGAATTGCTCCGCCTTCTCTATGTACTCATCGGCATTACGGGCTGACGCATTGGGGAAATCCAGCACCCCCGCGCCAAGTACCGCCCTCATGCCCATCCTCTTTGCGGCTCGGGCACTGCTGTCCCCAAAAAAGTACATATCATTAAACGTGGTAACCCCTGCCTTGAGCATCTCGCAGCAGGCCAGCTCTGTTGCATCGCCTACGAACTCATCGCTTAACCACTTGCCCTCGGCAGGCCAGATATGCCTCTCAAGCCATTCCTTAAGCGGCAGGTCGTCGGCAATGCCGCGAAAATACACCATCGCCGCATGGGTGTGGGCGTTGATAAGGCCGGGAAGCACCGCCTTGCCACTGCCACCAACCGCTGTCGTGGGATTGTATTCGGCGGCGATGGCCTTATCGCCGCCAATCGCCACTATTTTCCCTGCGCTGACGGCAACTGCACCGTGCCTCAGAGGAGGCGCGCCGTCAACCATTGTCAACACATAGTCGCCGCTTACTATATAATCACAATCAGGCATTACATTATCTCCGGTGGCGTCTCTCTATCCTCAGGCCTGCCCCTTTGAGATGCCCTTGTGATATTCGGCTATTGAGGTTATCTGTACGTCCTGCAACATTGACTTATGGGCCTCCATGACGCGCTCGTAGGTGATGCCCATACTTTTTGCCACATCCTTCAGCGCAAGCCCCTTTTCATAGTGCAACTGTACTATGAAAATCTTTAGAAAATCTTCGGTTATAAGTCTCCTTAACTCCTCGTCGGCGATATCAAGGCGCGAAACGGCGTCATCAAGGCTAAGGCCATTCGCCATAGATTGATTCAATCTCTCCATGGCGTCGTCGTATACCGCGCTCTCTTCCTTTGTGTACTCTTTGTACTTAATATCTTCCATGGCCTCCACCGTAACGTCTCAGGCTTCAATTATTTTTTTGTACCGCTTCTGCCTCCAGCGCCAGTCACGGGGAAGGTGTAGAGTTCCTTTGCGGCCTCAAGCACGCCGCCAAGGTACGTAGTGGTCTCTTCTGTCAGCGACAGCCCGCGCTTTTGCAGGTCCTTTATAAATAGTTCCCATCCCATGTGGTCCCATGTGCCCTGTGTCTTCTTGATGAAGTTAATCGTATTCTCAGAGATGCCCAGCATAATGTTCTGAATCTCGGCTGTGCTTGATACTGAGGAGTACAGTTTTTTCATGGACTCAAGCATCGAACCCAGGTAAGACTGCATGTCATTGGACAGGTAAAACCCCTTTCTTTGGATGTTGGACAAAAACTCCAGCCACGCGGTGTGGTCCCACTTGCCGCCTTGCTGTTCTACAAATTTACTTGCGAGTTCAATTAAGTCCTCAAACGAGCCAAACGCTTGCTTTGCCATCACGGCCTCCTTCCCTTCAGTTTACTGAGAGTTCACTGTTTGTCCTGTCATTATACTATATTCTTACAAATATTTTCCGGCGCTGAGCGCAGATTAATTATTTCAAACAGAACATTCGCCTAACGTAATGGTTAGTTCCCTGAGCAGGAATACGAGAGATTCGACATCAAGGTATCTATCAGCCATGCTGTCAAACAATACCTTTACCTCCGGTTGGAACTCATCGTCGCCTTGCCAGTACAGGATGAGGATTGGGATTTTAGGCAGCAGACGAAGCTCCCATGCCGCAGTTGACGGCTGTCCAGGTACTTCTACGGCACCGAGAGATGTAATAGAGGCGGTGGCCGCGGTGTAATCCCTTATAAACATATCGGTAAGCGGTATTTCACATTCTTTCTTAAATGCCCCAATTTTCACTGTCCCCATTCGCAGGCGGTCAAACGAGACCCAGTCATTTGCCAGCTCAGAGGCGTCCGCGGTTTTGATGTGGATCAAAAGAAGGATTTTTATCCAAAGGCTAACCACGCCGCCGGACTCTACGCTGCCGTCGTATTTTACCGTGTAATCCCTGCCAAGGCATCTCATTATTATGCCGTGGTCTGTGACAACCGCGCCGGTTGCCACTGCCGCTTTTCTTAAATCCAGTTTGCCGGTTTCCTCTTTCAGCTTGTCAAACATGGCCTCTGTAACATCGAGTTTGACTACGCTCACAGACAATTTATCAAGGGTATGTTTGTCCAGATGCGGACACGTATGAAGCGCGGCGCTTCCCTTGACAACGGCGATTGAAAAGGCCATACAGGTCTTCTGGCCGCAGTCGGCACAGTTGGTCTTAGGTAATTCCTTATATAGTTCTATCGTGTTCATCAAGTGTTCATTGGGGCCTCTAACCCGGTGACATTACGAAAAAAATCCGGCATCAGTGTCAAATGCCGGATTTTTAACAATCATATCCAATCATGCACGGCAGGTGTCTTATATTCTCATACCGCCGTCAACTTCTATTACCCTTCCTGTGAAGAAATCGTTTTCTACGATGAACCTGACTGCCTTTGATATCTCTTCCATCTCTCCAAGTCTGCCTACGGGGATATTCGCTATTATTTTATCGAGCATGTCCTGGCGAATCTTTGCCACCATCTCGGTGTTGATATAGCCTGGGGCTATTGCTCCGACTCTGATACCGTATTTGGTGAGTTCCTTGCCCCAAACAACGGTCATGGAATCTACGGCCGATTTGGTTGCCGCATAGTTGGTTTGGCCGAGGTTTCCAGAGCGGCTTATTGAAGAAATATTTACGATAACGCCCTTTTTACCGCTTTTTACCATGTGATAGGCCGCCTCACGCGCACAGAGAAACACTCCGGTGAGATTTACGTTTATAACCTTTTCCCAGTTTGAAAGGGGAAACTTGATTATCTCTTCGCCCTTTTTCTTGATGAACAGCGAATCGGCGGTTATTCCCGCATTGTTGACAAGCACATCTGCCGCGCCGTGGTCGTCGGTGTAGGCGTTGAAAAATGCCTCAACCTCTGATTCCTTTGTAACGTCGAGTATCTTGCCGTCTATTCCGGTGTCCGCCTTCAGAGAGTCAAGATTTTCCTGTATCACGTCCACTACGAAGGGCTTAGCCCCCGCGTTTTTCATATCCACGGCAAACTTTCTGCCCATACCCCTGCCGCCGCCTGTTATTACTACGTTTTTCCCTGCTAAATCCATTACGTGTTACCTCCTTTTAGTTGTATTTATCGTGCTGGTCCACCCACAAAAGTAGTTGTTATAGTATAAATGTCGCCAACGATTTTGTCAAGGGTTCGGGGTGTCATTTCCCGGGATAACAACAGCCATATCAATTCTTTACGCGGAAATGGTACAATTGCAGGGTTATGGGGTGTGATAAATGAGGGGGATGTTGCGGTGAGAAATCTGTCCGATGACCTATTAATAATAGAAATGGATAAGTTTCAGCGTTACCTCGACTTGTTAGGGGGGATGATAGTTGTACTTGATAGGGAAGGTAACGTCTCTCTTATTAATAAATTGGGCTGTAATATCTTAGGCTATGACAGGGATGAGATAGTTGGGGAAAACTGGTTTGACGATTTCCTGCCCATGGGCATAAGAGACGGCGTAAAAGGTATATTTAATCAAATGGTCAGCGGTGAGATAGAAACTGCCGAGTTCTACCAAAATCAGGTATTAACAAAATCTGGCGAACAGAGAACCATCTTATGGCATAACGATGTTATAAGAGACAACGACGGAAATGTAGTCTATACGATAAGTTCAGGTCAGGATATAACGGACATGCTCATAAAGGAAAAGACATTAAAAGAATCTGAGGAGAAATTCAGGATACTATTCGAACAGGCGATGGATCCAATATTTTTAGTGGACGCTGAAAATGCCAGGATAGTAATGTTTAATCATATTGCCCCTAAAGTTTATGGTTATTCACAGGAAGAATTTGAACAAATTAAAATAATGGATATTGAGATAATTGAATCGGAAGAAGAGGTAATGGCTCACATAGAAAAGATAGAAAAGTATGGATATGATTCTTTTGACACTATGCACAAAACGAAAGATGGCAGAATATTACATGTTCACGCTGATATCAATAATATCAGACTAAACGAAAAGAGTTATCATATGGGTGTATTCCGAGACATTACCCGCGCTAAACAAATCGAATCGAAGCTGATTATACGAACCAGGCAGTTAGAGGAAATGAACAGGACACTGGAACAAAAGGTGCAGGAACAGGTTGATCAAAAGTTGGGAGAGGAACGTATCCTGTTGCAGCAGTCTAAGATGACGTCTGATGAGATAGTGGTACATGCGGCGGATATTTTGGAGGAACACGGGTACGTTGAAGAGAGTATTGAACAAATTCTTAAAATTAAGAAATGGAAGAGATTTGAGGAGTCAATCATCAAACACGCGCAGAATCTTATTGATGAGGGTAGGCATACCACTGTTGATAAATGGTTTTCCGCTATACCATACGAAATAATGCGGGATTATCCCTGGCTGTTGTTATGGCAGGGCATAAACAAGATGTATCTGAATCCCGGCGATGCCCGTCTGATATTGAAAGGCGTATATCCTATTTTTCAAAAATCAGGCTGTTCTGACGGGCAGCTCATAGCCTTATGCGGCATAATGAAGGCCATAGTCATTGAATGGAAGGATTTTCACCCCCTTGATTACTGGATTGCGGAGTTTGAGGAATCACTGTTAGAGTTGTATAAACATAGCAACTCTGATAGAGAAAGGGAAGCTGTGGTGTCGGGCGTTGTGGCGGCACTAATATTTCGCCAGCCAGGGCATACGGGGATAGATTATTGGTTAGGTGAGGCTGAAAGAATTGTACTATATTCTAAACACATAGAGGTCCGTATCTTTGCCGGTTACAGCATCCTGATGTACTATCTTTGGACGGGCGCTGTATTTAAGGCAGGCATTATTGTGGACATCTTATCGGCTCCAACCAGGGAGATAAAGGTGTACCCTATGCTGAGGCTGATGTATCTGAGGGCAGAGGCATTATATTACTACTATAAACTCTCTGCTGAGGACGTGAAGAGAATTGTTGAGGAGGGTCTCGCTCTTGCAGAGCAAACGGGTATACACCAGATGGATACGGCATTGTTGGGGTTATCTGTGCATTGTTCATTTGCTGAAGGGGATAATGAGACGGCTGGTGAAAACATGACGAAAATAAAGTCCTTAGTGGAAAAAAAGCAGAGTTACTCATCATATTATTATCAGTTGGCGTCCCTATTCGAGCTTGCCAAAGGTGACATTCCCTCTGCTATTGAATATGGCAGGAGAAATGTGGAAATGGTAGAAAAGTCAGGCTGTCCTTTTATGTTGGGAATAAATAGGTATTTCTTTGCCTATGTATTGGCGGAGGTAGGCCGTTACGATGGCGCCAATGAACAGTTAAGGGAAATTGAGGGTATTGAGGCTGCAACAAAAAGCGGGCTGTTTATCTATCCTGTTTCAGCGGTTAAGGCGCTTATCGCCCTGAAGACTAATGACCGGGGGCAGTTTGAGGTGATGTTTGATAAGTGCGTCGAGTTTGCCACAGTATCGGGCATGAGATTATTCTTAGCCTTAAAAAAATCGGTGGCTTTTATATGCAAGGCCGCCCTTGAGAAGGGAATCCATATCGCCTATGCAAAGGAACTGATAGCCCTCTACAATATCACATCAGACGGCCACACGATAGAAGACTGGCCCTGGTCTCTGAAAATATATACGCTTGGGCGGTTTGAGCTATTCAGAGATGGCAGCGCTCTCAGGTTTTCAGCTAAGCCGCAGAAGATGCCGTTGCTCATGCTAAAGGCCATGATTGCCCTTGGCGGAAGGCAGGTAGATGTTGCTTTGCTGTCCGACCATTTATGGCCTGATTCGGACGGGGATTCCGCCCAAAATCTGTTCAGCACCAATATGCACAGATTGCGTAAACTGGTGGGTGGAAAATACGTTATCACGCACATGGATGGACAATTATGCCTTAATCCCGAATTATGTTGGGTAGATACATGGGCATTTGATGATATTACGGGGAGAATTGACCATATTCATCGTGAAAGCGGCGCTCATGGTGATGAGGAAGCAATGATGAGCCTGACTGAAAAGATGTGTCGTCTTTATAGGGGAGATTTCATACCCGGACAGCAGACTGAACCGCTGTCAGCCCATATGAGGGGAATATTGATGCAAAAATTCATCAATACCAGCTTAAAAGTTGGAGAATGGCTCAAAAAACGCGACAGATGGCAACAGGCCATAGGGTGTTACAAGGACGCCTTATCCATATATAACTCAGAAGAGCTATTATATCAGGGCCTTATGAGCTGCTATCAGACATTAGGACACGCCGCCGATGTTATCTCCACATACAATATGTGCCGAGAAGTGCTCATGTCCAATTTCGGCGTCGAACCGTCCCCTGCGGTTCAGGCAATCTATGCCTCGTCAGTCAAAAATCATAAATAGGGGGCAACCCATAGGGCAAACGAGAAAGTTACAATAGAGAGTTCCCCTTCTGGATTCCCGCTTTCCAGACTGTGTCACAATAGTAAAGCAGCCCCCCCCCCCTT
>NZ_JBJUSG010000155.1:0-7319 GCF_046044395.1 Candidatus Magnetominusculus dajiuhuensis
GGGGGGGGGGGGGGCTGCTTTACTATTGTGACACAGTCTGCAAGCCGGAATGACAGACTAAGATATTTCATAAATACGCTAATCACTGATTATTAATGCACATATGATTTAAAAATAGAATTACGGATTAATATATATTCTATTATGTCATCCTGCATGTCCCTCGTTGTCATCCCCTTGCCATACATACTTATTATCTTTTCGTCCAGCCCGGAAATATCTCTCTGCCTTTTCTTCACTACTACAGGCATAAATTCCAACTTCCTATCCCTCGGTACTT
Source organism: Candidatus Magnetominusculus dajiuhuensis (assembly GCF_046044395.1). Classification (NCBI taxonomy): domain Bacteria; kingdom Pseudomonadati; phylum Nitrospirota; class Nitrospiria; order Nitrospirales; family Nitrospiraceae; genus Candidatus Magnetominusculus; species Candidatus Magnetominusculus dajiuhuensis. The sequence continues at coordinate 281 of NZ_JBJUSG010000155.1, forward strand.
CAAGACCTATTTCCCCTGCCATCCCTCTGACCTTTTTTGCGCTATGCCCGTTCCTTGAATTGTCTGTCTCCTTATTTCCACTGTCGTATCTCTCATACCCAAGATGCCCCCTCCAGCTCCTCTTCTAACAGCATCTCCAATACCTCTTTCGATATCTGCCTTGCGGTAGTCCAGGCCTAAAGGCCTTACACCTATCCTTCGTTTTACTCATCCAGCCTGAACTTAATGGGCATAACTATCTCAGCCCTGCATGGTGGTTTAGGATATGGTGAGCCACGCGTGATGGTGTCCACAGCACTATTGTCGAGCAGTTCATGTCCAGAGGTTTCAATGACCTTTACATTGCTCACACCTCCATCTTCATTGACCACAAAGGAAACCTTAACAGTGCCCGACCAACCCATCCTGCGGGCCGTCGGCGGGTATGAAAGTTTGCTTGTTATGGCGTTGCGGATAGCGCCAAAGTGCGCCTTCACGTATTTTATCTCCATGCTTTCCGTAGTGGCCGCTGGTGATGATGTGGCGCTTACTGGCTCAGTGCCATCTGCAATTCCCCGCTCTCCTGCGCTGGTATCCGAACCCGGTGGTGGCTGCGGTGTTGCCGCCGTAACCTGATTTTCAGTCAAGACCACCGGCTGTACATGATGCACTGGCCGCATGACGACATTTTTTTCAAGTGAGATATGTTTTTTGGCAGACCTTGGTGGCACCGGCCGTTTTAGCTCCGCAGATTCTGTCCTGCTGGCAGGTTGCTTCGGCTGCATAGCCTCCGGCCTATCCACAAGGCTAAAGTCAATCCTCAACGTCTTTTTCTCTGGAGGCGTAGCCCTCATGACCCCAATGGCCAGCAAAACCAGAATGAGGTGTATGGCAGCAGAAGAGACTAATGCCTTGTTTTGTTCTGTCATTATCCTTGATTCTATCATTGGTATTGAGGCGGCGTGATGCCGCCGCCCCATTGTTTTCGTTTCAGAACTTTGCTGTCATGCCAATGTAGTACGAGCGGCCATAGCCGGGGACGGCAACACCCCATGGAATCGAACTGCTTGACATGGTTGCCCCCTGGCCGACATATGCCCCGCCCAATGGCATGTAGTAAAACTTGTTCAGCACGTTTTCAATGCCGGCATCAAGCCGCAGCATCTTCCATTCATAGCTGGCGCGCAGATTCAGTAAATCGTATGCCGGTGTGGGGACCTCGTTGCGAACCTGAGAAACCTGAGTTTTTGCGTCCACAAATTGGCCTTCAATCGTAGTTTTTAATCCGCCGATACCATAGACTAAGGCCAGTTTGGCATTCAGCGGCATGATGTTGTAAAGATTATCGCCTGTCGTTTTGTTCTTGCCCCTGACGTAATTCACCGCACCCGTAGCTGTTACGCTGCCGTAATCGGCGCTTTTTACTATCAGGTAATGGCTGGAGATGTCAATGCCGTAGAGATTCGCGGATTGATTGACAAACTGCAGATAAACAAAGCCTGTGGTAGCGGTCAGGCTGCTTTTGACGGCAGTGCTGGTGCCGCAGACGGATGTTGGGCAGCGTTGGGCGTCAATGTAGTGCGCAAGATAGGTATAAAAAGGCGTGACCTTAAAGCCCCATTGCTCAGGATCAGTGTCATGCAGGTAGGCGGTGCCGCTGATGGTATTGGCTACTTCCGGCTTCAGGTCGAGATTTCCGACATAGTAGTTTCCATCGCCTGCGAAGTTTACCATTTCCATCGCCATTGTGTTTGTTGACCATGCGTAACGCTCGTAAAGGTTGGGTGAGCGGGTCTTTCTGGCAAAACCGGCCTCAAAATCCGTCATTGATGTGGGTGTATAGCGCGTTAAGGCCGTCACGTCAACGTTGTAGTCTGTGCGTTGGCGGTTGGCATTATTGAAGGTATCAGCAGGGTACAAAGGTGAGCCGTTGTACATTGAGCCGGTGTTGTAGCCCTGAATATTTCCGGTATTCATCATCACCGTATCGCTTCGGACACCTATCTCGCTGAACCACTGCTTGTCCCAGTGCGCGTCCCATTCTGTAAAGACATCAATTCGGTCACGTTTACCGTTATTAATGTTCCAGAATGTGTTTGGAGCCATTCCCCCTGATGTGTAACCGGCGGGCAGCACTGAGGGTGACGGCGGCCACCAATCGTCGAGGCGGTAACGTTGGGCCTCCAGACCTACCTTGAGAATATGCTGGTCAGATAGGTCAAAATCGGCCTTGAGCAGCGCACCGGCATTATTCCCTCTCGTGTTCATCGGCATACCAGGCGCTATGAAGGTTGATGAGCTCCCATAGGAGAACTGCTTGTCGTTGGCGAAGTCCATCTTGTGCCGCGTAAGCTCGTCATAAACACGGGCTTCCAAATCACCCCACTGGAATTTGCCGGTGTAGCGTAAATTGTAGTGCTGGCTGAAATTCTCGGTCATATCCATGCGCTGGTTGGCAAATCCCTGATACGGGATTTCCTGGATGCCGACATTGAGCTGAAGCATGTGGTCTCCCTTTTTCAGCGCCAAATCAACCGCGTGGTTGTAGGCCTGGTATCTTGAAGAGCCGACCACATCGCCGTCTAACCAGCCTCTGTCTGTTGCGGCATTGCCTGACGCCTTGAAGTCTTTGGCCGCCTTGTAGTCATCTGATTCGGCCACTGAGCCGGAATAGCGAATACTGATAAAATCGGTAGCCGCGCTTGTCGAAAGATTAGCCCCGAAGGCATTGCCGTTACTACGATAATAGCCGCCTGTTTGCAGCTTCAGCAGAGGACCCTCTCCGGGCTTGGCGAACTCTGGAGCGGCCGAGTTTACTATGATTGAACCAGCAATACTATCGCCACCCATACTGACCGGCGTGATGCCCGCCACTACGTTTATCGAACCTACATTAGTCGGGTCAATGTAGGAAAGCGGCGAATTCATGTGGTTGGCACAGGCTGAAATCATATCCATGCCGTCAACCTTAATGCGTACGCGGTCATCACCCAGACCATCCAAATAAGGGAGGGAAGTCACCCCACCGTTTTTCTGAAGACTGACGCCGGGAACATCAGCGAGCAATTCGGCTGAGCTGCTGGTGCGCACCCAATCGCCTGGAGTAACATTTAAATGACAACTCCCCGTAGTAACTCCATCCTGAGACTTTGCTGCGGCGTCACGTTTGGCGCTCACCACGGCCTCGTCAAGAGTTACCGGAGATGATTCTCTTACAACTGTTCCATTATCTGCCGCCCAAACGGGTGCCTCCGTGAAGCTGAAAATGACGCCCAATAAAAGGCAAAAAAGCAGTATTTTTCTCATGATAGTTCCTCCATATCTTTTTCTGCAGAAGTCCTGTCAGAACTCTCTGCGCTAACCATGAACTATCAATCAGACTTTTGGAGGGCGTTCTGGCTGGAAGGGTATAAAAAAGGGCAAAGAGACTGTATTTTCGATCAAATGGACACCTTCAGGTTTTAAAGGGATAAGAGTACAGGGACTTTCACAGAGATAGGTCGCGTCATGATTTGACAACAGAGAAGGGCCTGATGAGTTGCATACGTTCAAGTTGCAAACCAGAGGTTTGCCCGTGTTAAAGGTAAGATTTACGGGCGCTGACAAGAAAGACGCTATGAGGCATATCACAATCACGACAGCCGATAACCTCAGAGCATGCCGCAAAATGCCTTCGCTTTCGGCGTCTAATATCATTAATGAGCCAAGTCCCGACGTTCTTACAGTCATTATGGGCGTCAGTATAGCATATCTCCTGATGAAATGAAAACGAACCCAAAGTGTAAGGTCTTGCCCTGTGACATTATATGAATCTTATCCCTTTTTCTCTGATGTTATGTCACATGTCAAGACCTGACACCTGCCATTCTACTCCAATTCATTTTTATTGAGTAATTCTGTTTCTTTTAAACTTATTATCCATATGTTGAATCTCCTTCATTAAATGATGATTTTTAATTAGAAGAGATAATGTTGTTGATATATCTGTAAGAAATTGTATTTCTAAATCATTCGGATTATGTCCTTCATGTACATTTATATTCAGGACACCTAATATCCTGTGGTTGTATTTTATAGGTACCGAATACTGTCCACGATTTGTCAAATTATCCTGATTTACATAGGGACAGTCTTCTTTTTGTATCGATGTTTTAAATATCATCTTACCTGTTTTGGCAGCGAGTCCAGACATACATAAATCAATGTTTACCTTGTTGCATGTTTCTATGGTATTTGCCGATAATCCAACATGTGAGTACAATTCAAGAATGCAGGGGTTATCAGAAACTAAGAACACAGATGCCGATGTTCTCATAGACATCCAAGGCATATCACATATTATATTAAGTATTTTACGTAATTGTTCTTTATATTCACCATGTTCTGGCGATATCTCTACTATCTTACTGACAGCCTCAAAGTATTTTACAGTGTTTTGGATACCTTTTCCTACATAGTTATGAGATTTAGATAAGCCATCAAACATTCCACACCCCCCTTAATCGTTATAGGTAGATTGTAATCCACCTTCTCTATATGTTTATATCCGTGAATCTTAGTTCCTATCTAACCATATTATACAGTATGAGCAGTTACAAATCAGTTACAGATTAGCCAAAATTACAAGTTTTTTTTAAAAAAGTAGAAAAATTATTTAATACTAAAGAAGCAAAACAGTGTAATACAGCATATTTATGATATTATACTATAAACACTTTTTGTAACACTATGTTGACGTTTACCTATAATTAAAATAATAATATATCATGTAACATAACATGCAGTTGATATTGTACAACAACTGCATAATTCAAGATTATTGGGTGAGATACATAATGAGCACGTTAATTTGACTACCAAGGGAACTAAAGGTGTAAGGTCTTGAATATTTTATAGTGCCATTTTAAAATCGTTATCTGTAATTCCCGCATCTTTTATGATTGCCTTGAGTGTGTATGGATTCAGGCGCTTGTGGTTTGGGATTACAAGACGATAAGTTCCATCAGACATCCCGACATGCTTACCTTTGCTGACGACTATGAACCCAAATTTCCCGAATGCTTTAATCGCACGCTCCGCAGATATATCAGTGAAAAGCATTTACAAGATGGACTTCCACTTTATAAACGATATTGCCCTTTAACTCCTCTTCAATCATTGCAAGATATGTCACAATAGCATCCCTGATATTTTCCTGCACTTCTTCAAGCGTATCCCCCTGGCTGTGGCATCCTCTCAGCATCGGACAATGAGCGTCATAACCGTATTCCGATTTGTTTATTATAACAGGGAATTCCATCTCTTTATACCCTTAGTATATCAGAATATGCCCGAAAAATCAATGCGGTATCCATATCTGACACCTACCCCTTAAGCGGCTTATCCCTTAGGTGGTTTACTATACAGAAAAATCCAAAAGGCCCTTCAGTGCCGTCATTGGCAAGCTGGTGTATGTACAGAGGCGGCACATAGGCAATGTCAAATGGTCGCAGCGTGTAGCTGCTGCCATCGCAAATCAATGTCCCCGTGCCCCTTACGCATATGATTACGTGGACATGGACATGCTTCTCTAAGGAAGAGTACCCTCCCTCGTCAATCTGAAAATATCTCACATCGAAATCGGTACCACCGAAGTTTTTCCCGATCAGTTCGTGCCTTGTGATGTTCATAAAGTCGAATTCGCCGCCGGTCTTATAAACCATCGGCGTGACGCCGTCCCATCGGTAATCTTTGCTGAATGAAAGGTGGATTTCAGGTGCGGCTGGCGATGTGCAATTACCCGCGTTTAAATCGCATGACGATGCGGTGGACAGGGGATTGGCGGCTGGTTTACGTTCAATAAATAACCCGCGTATCTTATCCATAAAAACGCGTGTACCAACAGAGAGGTCTTTTTTGTCTTGTCCATGCAGCGCCCCGCCTATCAGGTAAATCGTATCAGGGCCGTAACGCGCCGCCATGTCGGCAATATTATTGAGGGACATGCCGCCGGCCGGTGCGGGAAACGACGGCCTTAGGCCGCCTAAACAGCCCCTAAGGGCATTATTTAATCGCGTACACTCATCTGAACCAAAACTGAACCTGCCCCCAACATTCGGGTAAATTGACACATCCGCACCCGCCAGACGAAAAATCGTGCCAAGCAGCACCGACGGCGTTATGCCGTGGCGACAATCATGGAAATTCGTCCCCGTGAGCGCCGGGTGCGCCATTACAACAATTGGATAGTTGGCAGCCAAATACCTTGACATATCTAACCCGACAAGATATGGGGCGATTAATATCCCTGCGGCGCCGTGGCTAACGGCAAACTCCACCTGTCTTTCAATGGCATCTACCCCGGCAAGGACGTTCGGGATGTAGAGGCATCTCTTTCCGGTCTTATCAGTCGCCCTTTCTACCGCCTCAAGGCACTTAAGGACGCGCTCTTTAAAGCCGCAAAAACTGTGGTCAACAAGGCCGTGGTCATCTTTTACAATGTCCCCGCCACCGAGGGCGAAGGCGGAGGCGGTTGCGGCAAATTCAGAGGGGGATGCCCCCATAGGTTTTAGTGCGGTGGCAAGCAGCGGCCTGCCATATACGCCAAGCAGTGCCCTTATTCCTTCTATGCCGTAGTTAGGGCCTCTAAATGTATCAAGAAATTGGAGGGGAAATTCTATGCCGGTGATTTTGATATTTGTCTTAATTGAGATATTGCCGTAGAGGACATTTAGAAGCTGCGGCAACTGCCAGCCGGTTATCTCGGTGGCATATGCGATTTCAGCGGCATACCGGCCTTCGTTAATAGGAGTGATTTGCCTTATCGCACCGATTATGCGATTCGTTATCTCTTCATTTAATTGAAAATCAACGGGCAGCTCAACCGTCTGTTCATAGGCAATCTCTTTGGCGGCCTTATATGCGTCAGCGGCGTCTTTGCCGGTCAGTTCATATGTTACGACAATTGGTGCATACACGTTATACTAATACCAAACCGCGGCCATAGAAGTAAAGAGATTTTCGCTGTAAATTTGTTCTCCATCATAAGTAAGCGGTAGTTGCTTAGTTTGTTGCCATCCTT
>NZ_JBJUSG010000156.1:0-7044 GCF_046044395.1 Candidatus Magnetominusculus dajiuhuensis
CAAAAACCCTTTTATCAATAGGTGCAAATTTCTATATCGGAGCTTGGGTCTAAATCCGGTCTTGACACAACCGGCGTCTTAATTTTAGAATGTCCTCATTACCGAGGGCGGAGGGCATGGCTTGAAAAGGGCATTGATTACAGGGATTACAGGGCAGGACGGCTCGTATCTGGCCGAGTTGCTGTTGTCTAAGGGTTATGAGGTTCACGGCATAATCCGCAGGGCAAGCACTTTTAATACCGGCAGAATTGACCATATCTTTGTGGACAAACACGACCCCGATGTAAGATTCTTCTTAAACTTCGGCGACCTCTCGGACTCCAGCCAACTGACAAGCATAATTTACAACGTCAAGCCGGATGAAATCTACCATCTCGGCGCTCAGAGCCATGTCAGGGTAAGTTTCGACATGCCCGAATACACCGGCGACGTAACGGGACTGGGAACGACGCGCGTCCTTGAGGCACTGAGAAAAAGCGGGGTTGTCTCGAAATTCTATCAGGCCTCTTCCTCTGAGATGTTTGGCGCTGCCCCTGCCCCGCAAAACGAACTCACACCTTTTTGTCCCAGAAGCCCATATGCCGCCGCAAAGGTCTACGCCTACTGGATGACGGTAAACTACAGGGAAGGCTACGACATGTTTGCCTGTAATGGTATTTTGTTTAACCACGAATCCCCCCGGCGCGGAGAGACATTCGTCACGAGAAAGGTTACTATGTCGGTGGCCGCTATTATTGCGGGCAAACAGAAAAAACTCTATCTCGGCAATATAGACTCTAAGCGCGACTGGGGTTTTGCGCCTGAATATGTATATTGCCAGTGGCTCATTCTTCAACAGGACAGACCGGGCGATTATGCCATTGGCACGGGGCAAACCCATACGGTGAGGGAATTTGTTGAGCAAGCCTTTGGCTATGCTGGAGTTGAAATCGAGTGGAAAGGTTCAGGCGTAAATGAACAAGGTATAGTTAAATCGCTCTCCTCATCGCATGGCTGCGTCCTGACGCCCGGCGACGTAATAATAGAAATAGACCCCGGGTATTTTCGCCCCACAGAGGTGAATGTCCTTCTTGCTGATATAACAAAGGCGTCTGAGACGTTGAACTGGCAGCCCCGCGTTACGTTTACGGAGCTTGTTAAGATCATGGTTGACGCCGATATGGAGGCCGCCAATCTGGCCCCGCCGGGGCAAGGCAACATAATCCTCGCCGAAAAAGGTCTCAACTGGACAAGCGCGGCTGCTGAAGCGCGCAGATGAATAAAACGTCAGGGATATTCCTTGCAGGACACAAGGGCCTCGTCGGCTCTGCAATATTAAGACATCTCAGAGACAAGGCATATACGAATATAATACTGAGGACGAGTTCAGAGCTGGACCTCAGGCGCCAGGTGGATACGGAGAGGTTTTTCGAGGCCGAAAGGCCAGAGTATGTCTTTCTGGCCGCGGCTAAGGTGGGCGGCATCATTGCAAACAGCACATATAAGGCCGATTTCATATACGATAACCTGATGATAGCCGCAAACATTGTCAACTGCGCGTGGAAGTACGGCGTAAGGAAACTGATAAATCTGGGGTCTTCGTGCATATACCCCAGACATGCCCCGCAGCCGATGAAAGAGGAACACCTCCTTACAGGCCCGCTTGAGCCTACAAACGAGCCTTATGCCATAGCTAAAATAGCGGCCATAAAGCTCTGCAGATACTATAACGAGCAGTACGGCACTGATTTTTTGACCGTCATGCCGACGAATCTGTATGGCCCTTTTGACAACTATAACCTCGAAACGGCACATGTGCTTCCTGCCCTGATAAGGAAATTCCACCTCGCCCGCATCATGGAAAAAGGCGGCAACGACTGTCAGGGTGCGATAAGAAGAGACCTCGCCGCCTCCCCGGTGGGCTTCGGCATAGACGCCCTGCATGACAGCGACCCCATAGCAGTTCTGGAAAGCCTTGGCGTCACGGCCTCTGCCGTCACCTTATGGGGCAGCGGTGAGCCGTACAGGGAATTCCTGTATTCAGACGAGCTGGCCGGGGCATGTGTTTATCTGATGGAACGCTACGGGCACGAGGCCATTGGTGAGCTGCTCAACATTGGGACGGGCGAGGATATGCAAATAAAAGACATCGCCGCGATGGTAAAAGACATAGTTGGATTTAAGGGTGAAGTTCGCTATGACAGTACAAAACCCGACGGCACCCCCAGAAAACTCCTCGACGTGTCTAATATAAAGGCGCTTGGCTGGCACCCGACAATAGCCCTTGAAGAAGGGATAAGAAGGGCATACGAATCCTATTTACATCAAGTCTCAGACAAATGAGTAATTTGCCCAACAATAGACAAAAGAAGCCTTTTTTGTCCAATGTTGGGTCTACCCCTATTGATAGTGGCTCATCCGATATGTTATTCTAACCAGCGGCGTGGTGTGATTTTATAAGATGAATAGGAGAAAATGGTCTGAATCGGAGTCAGGGTCAAAGACAACATTATGTATAACATATCAGATATTTTCAATATGGGTAAGCTTCAGGAGCTATCCGAAGAGTGCGGGTTTAGTAAAACAATGTATCTCGGATCTTTATCCGATGTGCCGATACTTTCTAAAGAAGATATAAAAACGATAGTAGATTTCCTGTTGCTGTTTGCTAATTTGATAGTTCAATTTGGACTATCAAAGAATAAAGAAATAGAATTACTCAACGAAAGCAGAATAAAAGATTACTTCATTTATAAACAATCCCGTCATATTGCAATGGGTGAGCTATTGGTTAATATCGCACATCACTGGAGACAACCCCTATGCTCAATAGGTGTCATTGCTCAGGATATAAAAGACGCCTATTTGCACAAGGAATTAAATGAGAATTATCTGAAAAAAAATGTTTCAGATATTATGAAAGAGTTGGTTGATTTATCAGAAGTAATAAACAGGTTTAGTAACTTTTACGCGAATGACGCACAACATATTGAAATTAATATTTCAGATATAATAAACGACACATTATTACTTATCGGTGCAACTTTTAAATCAAAAGGTGCTGTAATTGATAAAGAATTAGAAGAGGGCTTGATCGCGTCTTTTTGTCCGGATGAGTTTGCCCAAGTGATACTGAATTTGTTAACTAATGTTAATGATATATTTGATGTGCGATGTATTACTAACGGCATTGTTAAAATAAAGTCATTTAGGGACGCAATCACCGGTAAAATAGTAATAACTATTATGGATAATGGTGGTGGAGTGCCTGAGGACATTTTGGGTAAAATATTCGACCCTTATTTCACTACCAGAGACAAGGCCAGAGGAAGAGGGCTTGGTTTATATATTACTAAGATACTTGTTGAAAATAGTATGAAAGGCACCATTGAGTTAAGAAATATTGATGGTGGGTGTGAGGTTAGGATAGAAATATGAAGTATCAGAGACCGTGGCGGCGGCTGATGTCCTCTGACGCAATTCAACGGCAACTGTGGTCATTCCCTTCTGAACGACGCCACTAAAAACGTAAACAAGATAACCACGCCGCAAAACATATACAAAATAAGACCCCACTCTGTCCCGCCAAGTATGCCCAACAAATATTCGCGGTTGTAAATAAACCCCCAATAAAAAACAAACGTATAAGAAAGCAACAGCCCAAGCCTGAACCGCCCCATTAACAGGCATAATGAATTAGCAATGAAAAACATGATAATCTGCCCAAGGGTAACGGTAAAATTGTGATTCATCAGAAAACCGATAAACGTACTGTCGTCATTCATGTCCGCCACCTCACTATAATACTGGTATATTTAGGTCTTCACGGTTAATAATCATTGGCCGTCAGATTTTTTTTCTTTTTCTTTTTGCCGACGGCGGCAGCATCTGGTCAATTATGTCATCTACGGTAACCAGCCCTATCATTTGCTGAGCGTCGTTGCACACGGGAATTGCCACGAGATTGTATTTAGAGATCATGGCGGCAACCACATCCTCGTCGTCTTCGGTGTGGAGTGATTTTATGTTAGTCTCCATGATGGCAGACAATTTGAGTTCGGGGTCGCTGAGAAACAGCTCCTTAAGCGTGATAACCCCCACTAACTGTTCACTGCATTCATCTTCGCCGCTGACGTAGATATGGTAAATGGTATCAATGTCCTTGGCGTCCTCTCTGAATTTCTCTATGGTCTCAGCTATAGTTGCCGACTCCGGGTAGATGAGATATTCAGTGTTCATAAGGCCGCCCGCGGTATCCTGTTCGTGGCAGAGGAGTTCGGCGATGTTGTCGGCGTCTTCGGGTTCGATTGTGCCGAGGATTTCCTGTGTCCTGGTTGCAGGCAAATCACTGAGAATATCAGCCGCGTCGTCTGGGGACATCTCCTCGATAATGTCGGCGGCCTTTTCGGTGTCCATGCCTGAGAGTATTTCAAGCTGAGTCTCTGTTTGAAGCTCTGTAAGGGTTTCAGCCGCAGATTCGACGTCAAGCTGGTGAAAGAATGACGCACCCTCTTCTCTGGAGACGGAGTGGATAATATCGGCCAAATCTGCCGGGTGCATCTTTGAGAGCATTTGTTGGGGCATAGTCAGAGAGATAGACGTAAGGCGAGGGCTGAGGGGCTGCAGGTAGTCCCACCTGATGAGATTAAAGGGAAGGGGAATCCTGAATAAGCGCAGGAAATTCTCCCCCCGTTTTTCCACGCCAAAGCGCCTTAGAATGCCCCTCATGCCGACATCAATGGCCACAAACACGGCACTGCCCTTATAGGCTTCGATCTTAATGTCGTTAACGCGAACCACCTTTGCGCCGTTAATATCAACCACTTGTTTATCGAGAATATCGCGCACGGCGAGCAGGTCCTCGTCATAGCGCTCATAGCGCGGCAGATTGTCTTTTGTTTGAGTAGTGGTAATGATGCGCTTGTTGAAGACGGTAAGTGTTTTGTAGTGGAGACAGTAGAGTGTCTTTTTCTTTTCGATAATAATTGCTTCAAGGTCGGGCAGGGTAATGCCTTTGACGACAACAACATCCCTGATTCGGCCAAGGTCCTCGCCCTTCTGGTCAAAGACCGGCTTTTTCAGTATCTCACTTAAAAATATCTCACCAACAAGAGGCATAGATAAACTCCACCTATATTAAAACGCAGGATAATAATAACATAGCGCGATGAGATAATTTCAACAAAAAATGAGATAACCGGCAGTGCTTTGGCGCGAATGAACCCTTGATTGAAATACTCTTTGTCACCGGAGTAGCGACCACGGGTGTTTTGATAGAGTTATACCTTTTTAACCCCCCACCCCTGTATGTAAAGCCTGTCGAAACCGGTTATCTTAATTATCTCTCTTAGGAAAATCCTATGTTCCGGTAGTTCGACTCCTTCCACGACAACACATGTGTTAAGGTTTCTTCTTTTGATATCGTCAATCAGTACAAGGATTGACTCTCTCAGCTTATTTCTTATATGTTCGTAAAATTTTTTGAAGAAGACAAAGTCCACTTTTAGCCAATGGATCATATCAGGGAGGTCGTCGTATATGTGTTTGTGTATACTTTCATGGGTATAGAAGTCGTCCAGTGCGTATTTAAACATGTTGAATTTGTTTATTATATTTTTGGCTTTGACGATGTTTTCTGCTTCTATTTTCTCCGGCAGCTCAATTACAAGCTCACAATTGAATGAAACGTCCGTTACAGTTTCAGCCAGCTCGCTTAGGATATGATGGCAAAGCTCGGTATCTTCAATGAGTGCGTCGGAAAGATTTACAGATACACATCCAGTACCTGCCGCGGCAATCTTGGGCAAGAAGGCTTTTACTGTCCGAAGCAGGATAAAGTCCAGTTTTTTTAGAGTGTCTTTTCTGTATGAGAGATCGGAGAAAATCAGACCTCCCTTCACGTTATCGTACCCCTCGAAAAGTACCTCTTCAGCATAGTTTTCTATCCCATTCAATGTAAGCCTGCAAATAGCTTCCAGTTTCAGGACGTTTACATCTTTCATCCCATTTTTGTCAGCGTAATAACTTTCGACAATTCTGTTCGCCACAATCAAAGGTGTCGCAGGAATGATGGTGCTTACTGGTTTTTTCAATCTTTTAAGCAAATTGAGTGTTCCCAGGTATATGACCCTTTCATCCAGCATCTTGATAATTTGTTCCAGTATATTCCTCTGTTTGCTATCGATTGTTCTTCTGATTCCTTTTTCGGTTGTTTTCTTTCTCTCCGCAATCTGAGAAAAGTAGGATTTGTACGAGATTCTGAGTATATCCGAAAAACTCTTGACACAACCATTCATCAATTCCTTATATGTTTCATAATCATAGAAGTTGGAGATAACCGCTTCAGCAATAAGTTCTTCATTATATAAGTAGTTCACAAAGTCAGGGATAAGTCTTCTTCTGGAATATCTGGTCAGAGCATCTTTTTTGAGGAGACTCTTTTTGACATGGGAGGACATGGTCGAAAACTGCATCATTTCTGCATACTCCAGAGACCTTATAAGGCGTTCGATGTAATACTTTCCTGCCATCGTGCATACAACTCTCTCTGTGGATTCGCGATCTATGAAGAGCGTGTCATAATGGTCTGTCCTGATCATGTCGGCCTGTTGAAATGCCTTCAAACAAGAAGATATTGAGTCAGGCGCAAAACCAAGTCTCATGAATTTGTCGAAAAGGATTATCAGTTGCACTGGAGTGGCATTGTTGTCATAAATGCAGCTCAGTATCATATAGCGGATCAAATTGTTGTACCAGCAGTTTTTCTCGTTGTTGTCGAAGATGTTCAACAATACGATCTTGAATCTGCTATCGTTACATTCGTAGTCTATGTCCTCTACAAAAAACTCTCTGTTGTCCCTGCAAGCGGCGTAGAAGAAATCACTGAAATTGAGTCCCCTTTTTTCGTCAAATTGAAACCTTGCATTGATCAAGGCATTGAACAATACAGTGTCATTCATATGTCTGGACATTACAGTGTCGTAATATTTGTCAAGCATAATCCGTATGTTGCAGCGATTCTCGGTGAAGGCAAGAACGATACTGGTAGTATGTATAGTATAATCA